>NZ_JAALEF010000092.1:0-5318 GCF_014145245.1 Dietzia sp. B44
CGCGGGCGGTGTCCGCGCGGTAGAAGCGGTCGAAGAGGTGATCCAGGTGGTGCGCGGCCACGCCCTCGCCGGTGTCGGTGACAGTGACGGACACCCGCCTCCGAGCCACCGTGTCGGTGCCGGACGTCCTGGTGCCGGTGTCCGCGGGGAGCAGGCTGGTGCTGACGGTGACGGAGCCACCGGCAGGGGTGTGCCGTAATGCGCTGTCCAGCAGGTTCCCCAGTACCTGGCCCATGCGGTCGATGTCCACGGTGGCCTCGGCGTCGACGAGGTCGCGGGCGGTGAGCTCCACCTACTTGTCCGCGAACCGCTCACGGGCGGCGTCGAGGGCGCTCCCCACCAACCCGGCGATGGTGGTGGGGACCGGATGGAGGCGGGTCAGGTGCTCCTCGACGGCCGAGACGGCCACGATGTCCGACGCCAGGCGTTCGAGTCGGCGGGTGGCCGTCCACAGCACCTCCCTGGTGTCGTCGTCGTAGTCCCGCACACCGTCGTCGACGGCCTCGAGGTAGGAGTCGATCGTGGCCAGCGGGGTGCGCATCTCGTGACCGAGGTCGGCGAGCATCCGGCGTCGCGTGGTGTCGGTGGCGTCGAGTCTCCGGGCGAGTTCGTTGACGCTCGTCGCCAGGTCGTCGAACTCCCGCCCCAGCTCGGGACTCGCGACGCGCGTGTCGTAGCGCCCGCCGGCGATCTCGGCGGTCGAGGCGGTCACCACCGCGACCGAACGCTGGACCCTGCGGGTGAGGTACCAGCTCGCCAGCAACGCCAGGAGCACCGCGACGCCCACCGCCAGCCCCCAGGCCAGGACGATCGAATCCGTGAACGCCTCCTCGACGTGGGCGGCCTCCGCGGAGTCGTGCTCGATCCCGGCCTGTCCGAGGTGGTCGTGGAAGATCTCGGGCGCCAGCACCGAGGCGACGAGCCAGGCGCTCCCCGCGCAGCCCACCACCACCCCGGCCATGACCACCAACAGACGCGTCCCGAAACTCGCCCCTGCGAGCCGGCCGCGCCGCACCTCGCCGACAGCGCCGCCGCTCACCGCCCGGCCCCCATCCGGTAGCCCACTCCGCGGACGGTGCGGACGTAGCGACCCCGCGCGGCCTCGTCACCGAGCTTGCGGCGCAGGTGCGCGACGTGGACGTCCACCAGGTGGTCGTCGCCCACCCAGTTCGGGCCCCACACCCTCTCGATCAACTGGGACCGGGTGAACACGACACCCGGGTCGCGGGACAGGGCGGCGAGCAGGTCGAACTCAGTGCGGGTCAGGGCGACGGCCCGCCCGTCGACGCTCACCTCGCGACCGGCCACGTCGATGGTCAGATCCCCGATCCTCCGCAGACGCGCGTCCACCGGGCTGCTGCCCGCGGACCCGGCGGCGGCCACGTCGTCGTCGTACCCGGTCACGGGACCCCGCGGTCTGCGCAACATCGCCTGGATCCTGGCCATGAGCTCGCGGGGGCTGAACGGCTTGGTCATGTAGTCGTCCGCGCCGACGGACAGCCCGATCAGTGTGTCGACCTCGTCGGTCCGGGCGGTGAGCATCACCACGTACGCGTCGGAGTGGACCCGGACCCGCCGGCACACCTCGACCCCGTCCAGCCCCGGCAACCCCAGGTCCAGGACGATCACGTCCGGGTCCACCGACCGGGCGAGCGTGACCGCCTCGGCACCGTCGCCGGTGACGGTGACCTCGAATCCGTCGCGACGGAGATACGAGGCGACCAGGTCGGCGAGGGACTGCTCGTCGTCGACGACCATCGCCCGCAACCCCGTGGGCGGGCGCGGCACGGGACCGGGTGCACCGGCCTGTCCGTGGTCGCCAGGGCTGGGGGTCATGGGTCCCATCATCGCGCCCCGCCTGCGGATCCGCCGCCCCCGCGACGGCCTTGACCAAACCTTCACACGACCTCCATCCGAAGCGCCGGACCCGACGGGCAGGATGGTTCCCAGCAGTCCGGGCGCCCGGCCGCTCCGTTCGAAAGGACCTCGACGATGACCAGCAGGATCTTCCTCGCCGCCGCAGCCGTGGCCGTCCTCACGCTCTCCGCCTGTGCCGACGACGGCGACGACACGACGGCCACGACGCCGGCCACGACCACCACCGCCGAGGACGGCGCTCCCGCGACCACCGAGGAGGGCGACGCGTCCGAGCACTCCGCCGCCGACGTGCGGTTCGCGCGGATGATGATCCCGCACCACGAGCAGGCCATCGAGATGAGCGACATCATCCTGGCCAAGGAGGGCGTCCCCGACGACGTCCGCGAGCTGGCCGAGGAGATCAAGGCCGCGCAGGGCCCGGAGATCGAGCAGCTCGACGAGTGGCTCGGGGAGTGGGGCGAGCCCGGCATGGGCCGCGACGATCATGGCGACCACATGGGTGACGCCGGCGAGATGCGCATGATGGACGGGATGCTCTCGCCGGAGGAGATGCAGGAGCTGGCCGACGCCGAGGGCACCGACGCCGCGCGGTTGTTCCTGGAGCAGATGATCGTCCACCACGAGGGCGCGATCGACATGGCCGAGGACCAGGTGTCCGGCGGCACCCACCCGGAGGCGGTCGAGCTGGCCCAGACCATCATCGACACCCAGCAGCGGGAGATCGATCAGATGCGCGAGATGCTCGCCGGCCTGTGACCGTGACGAGTGCTCTGACGACTGTTCCCCGCCCGTCCGCGCGCCGTCGCGCCCTGCTCGCGGCCGTGGTCGCGGGATCGTTGGGGCTGACCGCCTGCACCTCGGCCGGGCCGGAACCGGACTCCACCTCCGACCGGGCCGCGGCCACCCTCGTCGAGCGACACGGCCTCGAGGGGTTGGACGCCCGGCAGGTGATCGAGCGGCTCGACACCATGCCCGTGGCCGAGCGGCCCGACGACCTGTGGGCTTCCGTCGAACCGGACCAGCTGGTCCTGAGCGACCCCACCGGCGACCTCGAGGAGGCGGCGCTGCCGATGCCGGCAGACGAGTTCTACCTCTCCGTGGCCCCGTACCGGACCTTCACGCACGACTGCTTCTTCCACAGCCTCACCACGTGCCTCGGGGAGCTCGGCGGCGAGACCGTGCAGGTGACCGTGACGGACGGGGCGACCGGGCAGACCGTGCTCGACGAGACCCGCACGACCTACGACAACGGCTTCGTGGGCCTGTGGCTCCCGCGCGACCTCACCGGCACCCTGACGATCGCGCACGAGGGCGACTCGACGACCTCGCCCGTCTCCACCGGCGACGACGACCTGACCTGCCTGACCACGATGCAGGTGGCGTAGGCGCCGCACCCGTCACACCGACTCAGCTGCACCATGGGGCGACCCGCCATCCGGTTCACACCCGCGACACGCCGCCGGATTTGACGCATTAGATCCCGGGCCGGCCGCGTTGCAGGACGGGAGCTTCCTCCCCTCAGCGCCCGGTCAATCGAGCGCCCTGTCCCGGTGGATCCGCGTCGACCGGCCGGTTCTGTACCTGCAGCCCGGGGCGTCGGCCGAGGTGGTCGCGACGATCTCCGTGCCCGCCGAGGCCCCGGATGCCGAGCAGTACGCGGTGATCTGGGCGTCCCACACCTCCGCGTCCCCGGGCGGGAGCGCGACCGGATCGGGTACTGGGTCGGTGGGCTCAGCGGGGTCGGTGGGGTCGGAGGCCGGATCGCTCGGGTCGGTCGGGTCCTCCGGGGGCGGTTCGGGCTCGCACGAGGCCGGCCTCGACCGGATCTCCCGCGTCGGGGTCCGCGTCTACCTCTCCACCGGCGCGGGCGACGACCCCGGGTCGGGTTTCGAGATCGTCGATCTCCGGCCGGTCTGGACCGCGCTCGGGGTGGCCGCCTTCCTCGCGACCGTGTCCAACACGGGACGACGGGCGATCGACGTGGCCGGCACCCTCGACCTCACCGGCGGGCCCGGCGGGTTGGCGACCCCACCGATCGCAGCGGAGCCCGTCACGATCGCTCCCGGCGAGACGGCCGAGGTCCGATTCCCGCTGTCGGCGGACCTGCCGGTCCCCGCCGGCGAGTGGAACGCGACCGTCGCTCTGGCGAGCGGCGCCGAGAAGCAGACGCGAGCGCAGGACCTCACCCTTCCCTCGCCTGACGACGGACCCACCCCGGACGCGTGGACCGGTGCCACCTCCGCCACGGTCCGCCCCCTGGGGGCCGGTGTGGCACTGGTGAGCCTCCTCGCGGTGCTGCTCGTCTGGTTACTCGTCCACAGACGCCGGGAGAGCGGTGGCTCGTAGGGGTAGACCCTGACGACCCGGCCGGGCGCGCTGCAGGGGTCCCCCGATCTTCTCCCGGATTTCCGTTCCGCCCCGGGTGAGCGGCGCGCGGCCGCGGCTAGGGTGACCCCGACGTCAGTCGAGTCGCCTCTCCCGCACCGTGAAATGAGACGCCATGAACGAGCAGTTCCCCTACCGGCCCGACGAGTCCTCGGACGCCGGTCGGGACCGCCTTCCGGCGCCCACGGACCAGTTCGCCCCCATCCAGCAGTTCCCCCCTGAGCAGTTCCCGACGGAACGGTTCCCGACGGAGCAGTTCCCGACCCGCCCGGCCGCCGGGCCCGCCGAACCCCTGGCGCACGAGGGCGGTCTGCCCTACGGCAACTCACCCGCCGCGCCGTACCGCCCTGACCAGGACTTCGCCCCCCCGGCATCTGGGAGCGCCACCCGCGTTCGACAACGACCCCTTCGTTCCCGGCCCGTACCGGCCGTACCTGCCGCAGCACCTCATGCCGCAGCACGTCATGCCCCAGCAGTACCCTCCCCAGCCCTTCATGCCGCAGCACCTCATGCCGCAGCCCTTCATGCCGCAGCCGTACCCGATGCAGCAGACCGTGTTCGTCGCCAACGGCGGCGGCAGGCGCGTCAACCACGTGCTGCACCTGATCCTGACCATCCTCACCTTCGGCCTGTGGCTCCCGGTGTGGGCGGTGCTCGCGATCGCCAACTCCTAGGGGCCGGGTCGACGCCGGCGTCGACCCTGGAACACATCGCTCAACACAGTTATCATCGTCGAATGACGATCAATGCCGGGGTTGCGTACGCGGACACCACCGGGTGCCGGTCAGGGACGGAGCCGGGAGCGACCCCCGAGTCAGGGCCCGGACTCGATGCCGCTGCCGCGCTGTTCCGCAGCCTGTCCGACGGAACCCGGCTGGCGATCATCCGCCGGCTCGCCCGCGGTGAGACCCGGGTCGCCGACCTGGTGGCCGAGCTCGGGCTGGCGCAGTCCACGGTGTCCGCCCACGTCGCGTGCCTGCGGGACTGCGGGCTCGTGGAGGGGCGACCGCAGGGCCGGCAGGTGTTCTACTCGCTCGCCCGTCCCGAGTTGATGG
>NZ_JAALEF010000093.1:0-10755 GCF_014145245.1 Dietzia sp. B44
CGGCAGGTTGATGCTGCCGGGGATGTGACCGCGGCGGGCATAGGTGTCCACCTCGCCGCGGTAGGTGGGCTCGTCCAGCACGTTCACGAGAATGGTGTTCTCATTGTCCAGGCTGGCCGCGATCTCCTCGGTGGAGCGGAACAGCTCGGGGCGGCGGGTGCCGGTGAAGGTGCGCGGCGTGGGCTCGGGGAGCACGTCGGTGACCTGGTGGCCGGCGGCCTTCCAGGCCGGGAGCCCGCCGTCGAGCACCGTGACGTTCTCGAAGCCCTCGTAGCGCAGGTGCCACCAGAAGCGGGTGGCCCAGAAGCCGTCGTGCTGGTCGTAGACGACCACCGTCGCCCCGTCTCCGATGCCGAGGGCGCCGGCGGCTGCGGCGAACCGCTCGTGGTCCGGCGCGGTCCAGGGTTCGGGGTTGTCCGGGTCGGCGAAGTCCCCCAGGAGGTCCGCGAAGAGCGCACCGGGGATGTGTTCCGGCCGGTACGTCTCCGCGCCCGACTCCGGGACGTAGGGGCCGTCGGTGGGGACGGGGAGGTGGTTGGTGGCGTCGACGACGACGAGGTCGGCGTCGTCGAGGTGCTGGTGCAGCCACGAGACGTCGACCTGCGAAGGCAGAGGGGATGCCATGAGGATCCTTTCAAGGTTGGTGATGAGTCACCTTCCAAGTGTAGGGACGCGCGCTGAGGGGGCAACGGATCGAATCTGGGCGATCCGAAGGATGGCGCCGCCCCGGCCCTCTCGTGTATCGGGGCCGGGGCGGACTCGCTGTCAGTGGACCCGCTGCAGCCGCACGTTGACGAACTCGCCGAGGCCCCAGCGGCCCAGCTCGCGGCCGTAGCCCGACCGCTTCACGCCGCCGAAGGGCAGGCCGGCCATGGTGGTGCCGTGCTCGTTGACGTAGGCCATCCCGACCTCGAGCTTCTCGGCCACCTCGGAGGCCTTGTCGGTGTCGGCCCCCCACACCGAGCCGGACAGGCCGAAGGGCGTGTCGTTGGCGACGCGCACGGCCTCGTCGACGGAGTCGTAGCCGTACACCATGGCGACGGGGCCGAAGATCTCCTCGGTGTAGGCGTCCATCTCCGGGGTGATGCCGGTGAGGACGGTGGGCTCCATGAACGCACCCGGTCGATCGATCGCGCGGCCTCCGGTCACGAGGGTCGCGCCCTGCTCGACGGCGCGCTCGACCTGCTCGACCACCCCGTCGCGGGCGTCCTCCGAGGACAGCGGTCCGAGCCCGGTTCCCTCGTCGGCCGCGGGGCCGACCTTGGTCCCCTCGTACAGGTCGCGGAGCTTGCCCACGAAGTCGTCCTTCATGTCCGCCGGAACGAACATCCGCTTGGGCGAGTTGCATGCCTGGCCGCAGTTCGACAGCCGCGCCTTGCCGACGGTCTCGACCAGCTCGTCCAGGTCGTCGGTGTCCAGGACGATGAGCGGGTCCGAGCCGCCCAGTTCGAGAACGCTGGTGGTGAGGTTCTCCCCCGCCACCTTGGCCACGGCGGCGCCGGCGCCCTCGCTGCCGGTGAGCGAGACGCCCTTGATCCTGGGGTCGGCGATCATCTCGGCGACCGTGTCGCTGGAGGCGTAGACGTTGACGTACGCGTTCTCCGGAAGCCCGGCCGCGCGCTGCACCTTCTCTATTGCCGCGGAAGAGCGCGCGCAGATGCTGGCGTGCTTGAGCACGATGGTGTTGCCCAGGAGCAGGTTGGGGGCCGCGAACCGGGCCACCTGGTAGTAGGGGTAGTTCCACGGCATCACGCCGACCAGGGGTCCGACCGGTTCGTGGGTCACGCGATTCAGGCGGGCGCCCGGCACGTCCAGCGTCTCGGGCTCCAGCAGCGCGGGGCCGTGCTCGCCGTACCAGCGGTAGATCGAGGCGGCGAGCTTGACCTCCCCCTGCGCCTGGTCGGGCAGTTTGCCCATCTCGGTGGTGATGGCCTTGGCGAGCTCGTCGGCGTGCTCGTCGAAGGCGTCCGCGATCGCCAGGAGGATCCGCGCCCGCTCCGCGACGTCGGTGGCGCGCCAGGAGGTGAACCCCTCGGTGACGGTGGACAGGATCCCGTCGACGTCGTCGGTCTGGTCGTACTGGCTGTCGGTCGTTCCCGTTGACGGATCGTGGGTGACGTACATGTGGGTCCTCCCGTGGTTCGCGTCCGCCGGGTGATCGACCCGGCTCTACGTCCGACGGTAGGACAGCCTTGCCTCGCCTGCATCCGGTCGGGGGGTGCGGCGGCCGCGCGGAGCCCGGTCATCACACCGACGGTGACCGAGACTCCGCGCCGCTGTGCCTCCACTCAGGGTGAGGCCACTCGGATAGGGGCCGTCATGCCCATCCCTGGGCGGCGCGACGGTCGGCATCCGCCATACCCTGGTTTCCCTGACTCGCTGCCCGCGAGATCTCCGCGAGCATCGCCTGCAGGGCGGCGGCGGCCTGGTCCCAGTCGTTCTGGTGGGCCTGATAGGCGACAGCGGCGTCGCCCTCCCATTCGGCGACGAGCGGTGCGAGGTACGCCCTGAGATCGTCGAGGGTGGTGCGCAGCGCCGTTGACGCCGAACCGACCTGGCCGACGAGCGCCTCGATCGGGCCGTGGTTATAGGTGATCTGTCCTGAGGTCATGAGAATTCTCCCGACTGGAGGTGGGTGGTCAGATGTTCAGAGGGCCGGAGGCGCCGACCCGGCTGATCGCCTGCGCGGAGTCCTGATCGGCGGCCTCGAACGACGTGCTGTTGGTCCGCATGGTCTCCGAGATTCCCGCCAGGGCGGTGTTGAGCTTGGTGCTCTGCTGCTGCCACTCCGCCATGATCGTCGCGAACCGGGCCTGGGCCGCACCCCGCCACACCGACCCTCCGAGCTGCGACACCGAATCCCGGACGTTCCCGAGCAGTCGATCGATCTCAGTGTTCACGTCGTCGACCCGTCTGGCCGCGGTGTCCATGGTCCCGATGTGGGTGTTGAAACCGGCCATCTCGTCCTCCCCTTTGTGGTCCTGCGGCCCCTTCCTGGGTCCGTCACAGTGTTCGACGTCCCCGGGGCCGGGTTCGGTTCCATCCGCCACGACGACCACCCGGAGGGCGACTCAGACTCCCTCGTGTAGCCGGAGAGCGGCCTCGACCGGAGCGAGATCCGGAACGACGAAGGAGAGCAACCGCGCCTGATCGCAGGCGTCCACCACCCGCTCGGCGTTGCGTCCGCGGGCCAGGATCTCGGTGGAGCCGGTGCCCGCCTCCCGCCGCCCACGCCGTAGCGCGGTCACCGCCTCGAGCACACGGGGCACCTCGTCGTCGCGCATCGAATCCCGGCACGGATCCCACCGGTGGACGATGGTCCGGTCGATCAGGGTCAGCTCCCCCCGCGTGCGTTCGACGAGGCTCACAGTGGTCCTCGCGGCGCAGGCCTCCACGCACACCGCCCAGCGGGCCGAGGATGAGGGCAGCGCCTCGGCGGTCACCAGCGCCGCGCGGACGATGTGGGGTGACACACCCAGGCCCTCCGCAGCGGATGCCAATCGGGCGGAGCGGGTGTTGCCCCACCCACTGGGAACGATGAGCACCACTCCGTCTCCGTCCCCCGCCGCGCCCCACCGCAGGGCCCGGGAGACCGGAGCCGCCAGGAGTTCCTCCACGGGGACGGAGAGCCCGGCCACGTCGGTGCGATCCCGGTGAGCGCCTGCCAGCGGGTCCGGCAGACAACGGTCCGGGTGCCGGAGGGCGACGGAGTCGACCCGCTCGGAGCACTCGATCCGATCGCCCCCGGGTGGTAGCGCGGAACCGTCTGCACCTGCGAGGACGGAGGTGGGCGCGACCGCCGGGGAGAGAACGGTCGACGCCGACGCCGACGCCACCGACAGTCCGGAACAGGAGAGATCGACCGCGATGGTCGCGCCCACGGGGGTCACGGTTCCGCGAGTGCGGTCTGCACCAGTCGGACGCCCCCGCTGCGGGTGACGAGCCTGCCCCGACCCGCCGGCAGGTGGGTGGGACGTACTCCTCCGAGAAGGGGGCCCTCCTCGCGGCTCCCGGACATGATGAGGCCGGCGCCGCCCAGGTCCCGGATCCCTCCCACGAGACCGTCGTACAGCGCGCGCGAGGAACCCGCGGTCCTCCGCGCGAGAACCACGGAGAACCCGATGTCGCGGGCGTGCGGGAGGAATCGGGTCAGCGCGGACAGCGGGTTCCCCGCACCGGTGATGACGAGGTCGAGGTCGTCGACGATCAGGTGGATTCGCGGACCGTTCCACCACGAGCGGGCGCGTAGTTGCTCCGGCGTGATCCCGACGCCGGGCATCCGGCCCTCGAGGATCTGGACCAGGTGATCGACCATCGGCACCAGCGCCGTCTCGGTGGCGGCGTATCCCGCGAGATGATCGCCCTCGATCTCGCCCAGCATGGTGCGGCGGTAGTCCACCACGATGACCTTCGCCGCCTGTGGGCTGTTGCCGGCGACCAGCCCCCGGGTGACGGCCCGGAGAACAGAGGTCTTGCCGCATTCCGAATCGCCGAGCACCAGCATCAGCGGGTCCGCCTCGAGGTCCGCGTAGACGACCTTGAGGTCGGATTCGTCCACACCGAGAGGCACCCGCGTCCGTGTGCCGTCCGGACCCGGGCGCGCCAGACCCGCGAGTTGGGCGTACGGCAGGACCTCCGGGAGCATTCTGACCGGCGCCGCGTTGACGGGGCCCACCAGGGCCCGCCACCGCTGCGCCAGGTGCCGGGAGGCCGAGACGGTGGCGTCGGCGATGCCATCCGGGTCGACGAGTCCGTCGAGCCGGGGTTGGTAGACGAGCATGTGGTGGCGTTCGCGGGTCAACCCCCGGCCGGGAGAGGCGGGGACGGTCATCGCCGCCCGGCGGTCGATCATCGAATCCGTGGGATCACCCAGCCGGAGTTCGACACGGGTACCGAGCGCGTCCCGCAGCGCCGGCCGGAGGTCGGCCCAGCGGGCTGCGGACAGGACGACGTGGACGCCGTAGGACAGGCCGTCCGCGGCGAGCCCCACCACGAGCTGTTCCAGGTCCTCGACCTCGGTCCGGAACGCCTGCCAGCCATCGATCACCAAGAGGATCTCGGGATACTCGGCGATCGACCGACCGTCGCGCCCGATCAGCCGGCGGCGGGCGTGGTCGACGGACGTCACTCCCTCGTCGCGGAACGCCGCCTCCCGGCGCTTGAGTTCGACGCCAACCTCCGCGACCGTTCGACGGATCTTCTCGTCCTCGCCGCGCCTGGCGACACCACCGACATGGGGGAGCTCGGCGACCGACTGGAGAAGCCCGCCACCGAGGTCCACGACGTATACCGAGAGCCGGTCGGGTCCGGTGGTCGCCGCGGCGGCCAGCACCAGGGTGCACAGGGTGGTCGACTTGCCCGACCTCGTCCCGCCCACCACCGCGACGTTGCCGTCCGCCCCGGAGAGGTCCACGACCCAGGAGGCTCGACGCTGTTCGAACGGCAGGTCGACCTCGGCGATCGGGAAGCGCAGGCTCGGCGGGCTCTCGTCGCTGGACACCGTCGGTTCTGTTCCGACCGCCGTGTCCAGGGCTGCGCCGGCCCCCAGAGGCGGGAGCCAGACCTCGTGTGCGGGTCTTCCGTGACCGGCGAGCCGACCGACGAGGACGTCCAGCAGACTCGTCTCCTCATCCCGGTCGTCGGGGACTGGCGCGTCGCGTCGGTCGGCGGCCGCCGATGGGGCGGGAGCGGCCACCGGCATGTACCAGGACGTGAACGGACGCACTGTGGCGCGGGCGACCGGGACGGCGACAGAGGAGCCGTCACGTCGACGATCCTCTCGATGGGGCCCCGAGACGTAGGCGGCGTCGAATCGCACCGGCTCGCCGGAATCGACCTTCAGAAAGCCCGCGCCCGGCGTGGCGGGCAGGTGATAGGCGTCGGTCACACCCAGGACGGTGCGGGACTCGGTCGCGGAGAACGTCTTGAGGGCGATCCGGTAGGACAGGTGACTGTCGAGACCGCGCAATCGTCCCTCCTCGAGCCGTTGAGACGCCAACAGCAGATGGATGTGCAGACTGCGCCCGAGACGCCCGATGGTGAGGAACAGTTCCGCGAACTCCGGCTTGGAGGACAACAGCTCGGAGAACTCGTCGACGACGATCACCAGTGCCGGCAGGGGATCGAGCTGCGCTCCCCTCGCCCGCGCCGCCTCGTAGTCGCCCACACCCGCGTAGTTGCCCGCGGCGCGGAGCACCTCCTGTCGCCGGTTCAGTTCGCCCTCGAGCGCATCCCGCATCCGGTCGACCATGGTGATCTCGGACTGGAGGTTGGTGATCACGGCTGACACGTGGGACAGCGACTCGAGTCCGAGGAACGTGGCCCCGCCCTTGAAGTCCACCAGCACCAGGTTGAGCGCGTCCGGGTCGTGCGTGGCGACCAGGCCCAGGACGAGGGTGCGCAGGAACTCGGACTTCCCGGACCCTGTCGCGCCGACACACAGGCCGTGCGGGCCCATTCCGCCGTGCGCGGCCTCCTTGAGGTCCAGCTCCACGGGGGCTCCATCCGGGCTCACCCCCACCGGGACGCGCAGGCGGTCGCGTTCGCCGCGACGTCGCCACGCCACCGCCGGGTCGACGCGGGTGGCCATCCCGATCCCCAGCAGGTCGGGCAGACCGGGGACCCGCCTGGTGGAAGTGGAGCCGTCGGCGTGTGTCACGGTGTCGGCGGGTCGGTAGCGGGCGAGTGCCATGGCGAGCCGCTCCGCTTCCGGAAGGCTCATGGAATCGGCCCTCGCGATGTCCTCCTCTCCGGATTCGGTGTGTACCGACGCCCTGCCGTCGTCGTCGAGCCGGACACACAACCCGAGACGAGTCGCGAGGTCGCGCAGCTGCCCGGCGCGACTGCCGGAGACCTCGAGAACGGTCACGCCGTCCAGTCCGTCCTCGGCCACCAGACGCTCGGCGCCGGTGACTCCCACGCCATCCACGATGACAACGAGATGAGGCACCTCCCGACCGTCCCTCGCGTTCGTCCCGAAAGCGGGCCGCACCGCGATGTCCTCGGAGAGCATCGACTCGACCCCGGCGAGTGAGAACTCGGTGAGTCGCACCCGTCCGCCGCCGTCCGTGTACGTCGGGTGTTCGTGGTGAGGGAGCCACTTGAGCCATTCCCAGGCCCGGCGGGCGTTCCCCTCGCTCGCGGCGACCGCCACGCGGACCCGGTCGGGACCGTGGGAGACGACGAGTCCTGCCAGTGCCGCTCTGACCGCAGATCTCGCCACGTCCACATCACCGTCCAGGGAGACGGCGGCGAACGCCCGCAACTCCAGCGCCACAGGCAGGTCGTCCACCACCGAGTGGACTCTCACGAAGCGCCTCATGCTCACGACCGAGACGGGCTCCAGATCGTCGACCGGACCGGTGTCGGGGGCGGACAACCTGGTCGCCAGGGACTGCCGCCCGGGGCCCAGTCGTACTGTGAGGTACTCCGCGTCGCCCTCCTCCCGCTCCCACATCCGTGGCGTTCCGACCAGCGCGGGCAGCTCCACCGGGTCGGGGTGTCGCCACAGTGCGGCCGCCCGCTGTGCGGCCACGGTCTCGTGGACGGTCTCCCGGGTCTGACCCAGGTAGCGGAGGTAGTCCTTCCGCAGTTCGTCGGTCTCACCGGTCTTGTTGCCACCGGACAGGCTGCCGGCGAGCATTCCGACAGCGGAGACGGCCATCATCACGGGGAAGAGCATGAACATCGGGTTGCGCATCATCCCCGTACGCATCATCACCACGACCATCCCGACCACGGCGACGACGAGGACGACGGGGAGCACGATCTGCACCAGTGGCCTGGGAGTCGGACGGGGCAGTGCCGGAGGGGCCTGGAGGGTGAGCTCACCGGTCGACACCGCCGGCGCCTCGAGCCGCTCGCCGCGGGTGAAGACCACGTCACCCATCCGCGCCCGCCTCCTCGTCCAGTTCCTGCCGCCCGGTCCCCGACGACCCGTTCCTCGTCCGAAACCGGAGGAGGGGCCCCCACGGGAGCATCCCGCCGTCGACAATGGTCGCCGTGTCGAAGCGCGATATTAGGGCAGTGCACGTCGTGACGGGGACGTCAACCGACCAGGGTGGCACCGCCGGCGACCGGGTGGGCAGGGACGAGTGGGAGGACAGGGCGTGACGGGGCGGGACGAGCCCGGGGGCGTCGCTTCGGGCGTCGAGCCGCTCGACCAGCGTCGGGTGTCGATCGTCTGCCGAACGACACGAGTGGATCTGAGTCTGCCGGCCCATCTCGAGCTCGTCGCCGTGATCCCCGAGATCGTGGACCTGGTCCGCGATCGGATCCGGGCGGCCGCGGGGCCCGCCTCGAGTGTGGACGTCGACGCCCGGATGGGTGGGCACGCGAGCGGGTCATGGCAGCTGTCGAGGTTGGCGGGTGGACCACTGGCCGTCTCCGAGACACTCGCGCAACAACGTGTGCATGACGGAGAGATCCTCGTGCTGGACCACCGGCCCGTGCCCACTCCGGCGCCGCTGTTCGACGACGTGCTGCAGGGGCTCACCGATCCGGACGTGGCGCGCTCCTCCGTCTGGAGTCGCCGCGACGCCGTCGACACGGCCACCGCGACGACTGCGGTGGCCGTGGTGGCCGCCGTCGCCGCACTCGTCGGCCAGTGGTGGAACCTCGGGGGGATCGTGCCCCCTCTCGTGGCCGCCCTACTGGCCGCTCTCGGCCTCGCGGGGGTCCTCGCACTCCGCCGGACCGCCGCCCCCGTCTCCGCACACGCCGTGGCGGGGGCGTCCACGTACGGGTTCACCGTCCTCGCGGCGGGGACGGTCGGCGCGGCCCCCGGCGGAGCGGGGAACCTGATGGGTGGCCTCACCGCCGGGGCGGTCCTCGCCGGTGTGCTGCGGTGCACCGTGTTCCGGACGGGCCACGATCGGTCGTACGGTCTCGCGGCGGGTTACCTGGCTCTGGCCCTCGTGTCGGCGGTGGGCGCGATCACCGCCATGATCGTCGCGTACACCACCGTTCCCGTGCACGCCGTCGGAGCCGGAGCCGTCCTCACAGGCCTGCTGCTGCTCACCGCCGCACCCGGCGTGTCGATCTCGGCGGCCCGGATCCCGATCCCCCCGGTTCCGGCGCCGGGCGAGGACGTCGAGGCCGGGGATCTGGGCGAGGTCGATCACGACCTGCGCGCGCGGCATGCCGATGACCGACGGTCGCATGGACCTCTGCCCACACCGGCGGTCCTGAGGCACCGCTTTCTCACCTCACGTTCGTGGCTCACCGGCCTGTTGGCCGCAGGGGGCGCGATCTGCACGGCCGGGGCACTCGTGGCGCTGACCGGTGGTCCCGCGTCCACCCGGTGGTCCGCTCCCCTGGCACTGGTCGTGATCCTGACGTTGGTCCTCCGGGGCCTCGGGTACGCCGACCGGGTGCACACGACGGTGCTGCTGGCATCGGCCCTGACGCTGGCGTCCGGCCTGCTGCTCGGGGCGGCCGTCACCCATCCGTCGCCGGTCGGGATGGTGATCCCCGCGGCCGCCGCCCTGGCCGCAGCGGTCGTCGTCGCGGCGACGGCACTCCCCCATGTCGAACTCTCCCCTGCCGTGCTGCGCGCCGTGGGGACGATCGAGGTGATCGGTATATGCGTGCTCGTACCGCTCGCCGTGGGCGCGATGGACGTCTACTCGACCGTCCGTCAGCGATGAGGTCGGGCCTGCTGGTACCCCTCGCGGCCACCGTGGCGCTCCTGACCGCGCACTCTGTCGATGGTCAGGTGGCGGCCGCGCTCGAGCGGCCCTCCATCGACGGTCCCGTCCCGGAGGTCGGCCCTATCGATCCCGGTTCAGCCGAATCGGGATTGCGGCGTGACGGCCCCTGTCGCACCACGGCTGCAGTTCTCGACCCGTCCGCCCCGCCCGCCTCCGCGACGGTTGACGATCTCAGTGCGGCGTGGATCCACGGGCGGGGGGAGGGGCAGGTGGTGGCCGTGATCGACACCGGTGTCAACCCCGGTCCCCGTCTGCCACGTGTTCGTGGGGCCGGCGACGTCGTCCCCGGCCGGGACGGCACGGAGGACTGCGATGCGCACGGCACTCTGGTGGCCGGGGTGCTGGCCGCGAGCGAGGACGACTCGGGCCATTCCGGTGTGGCGCCGGGCGTCGAGATCGTCTCGATCCGGCAGTCGAGCAGTGTCCTGAGGTCGACCGCACGCTCATCCGACGTCACCTCGGTCGGATCCGGGGTCGGCACACTCTCCTCCCTGGCGAGGGCGATCCGCGCGGCGGTGGACGCGGGTGCCGGCGTGATCAACATCTCGGAGGTGGCCTGCGTTCCCGCCGGTACCGCGCTGGCCGACGACACGCTCGGTGGAGCGGTCCGCTATGCCGCGGTCGACCACGACGTCGTGCTGGTGGCGGCTGCGGGCAACGTCGGTCAGACCTGTGGGGACCAGAACCCCGACCACCCCGATCCCGCCGCTCCCGGGGACGACGGATGGGACGACGTCGTCACCGTGGCGGTGCCCGCCTGGTACGACGATCACGTGCTGGCCGTGGGCGGCGTCGGTCCGGACGGATCCGCAGCGGACTTCTCGCTCAGGGGACCGTGGGTCGACGTGGCCGCCCCCGCGGTGGGCCTGCGATCGGTCGGTGCCGACGGCGCAGGGGTGTCGGACCTGGTGGTGGACGGGGACGGCGCGCGGACCGCCATCAGCGGGACGAGCTTCGCCGCACCGTACGTCGCCGGCACCGCCGCGCTCGTCCGACAGGCGTACCCGGGGCTCACCGCCCGACAGGTGATCGCGCGCATCGAGAA
>NZ_JAALEF010000094.1:0-5139 GCF_014145245.1 Dietzia sp. B44
CCGGCGGTCGCGCTGGGCCTGCGCCGCTGCCCGGGACCGCAGCACCAGGATCACGCCGACCGCGCTGACCGCCATACCGACAGCCGCGAGAAGAGTGATCGGCACCCCGAACATCAGCCACACCCACACCATGGTGGTGGGCGGGGTGAGGTAGAGCAGGACGCTGGCCACCGTGGCGCCCCTGGTGCGGGTGACGAACACGTAGAGGACGTACCCGCAGAGCGTGGAGAGGAACACCAGCCAGGCCACCGCCACCCAGAACTCGGGCTCGGCCGGCACCGCGCCCTGCCCGGCCAGCAGCATCGCGGCGACCAGGGCCACCGCCGCGACGACCGACTGCATGGTGATGGACTGGAGGAGGGTCTCCGTGGGCCTGAGACGCTGGGTGAGGACCGTCCCCGTGGCCAGACTCAGCATCCCGGCCACCGGGAACAGGTAGGCCCACCACGGGGCACTGCCGGCACCCAGGCCGCCCGAGACCACCACCACGACGCCCGCCATTCCGAGCAGCATGCCGATCCACATGACCGGTGTGGTCCGTTCCCCGAGGAACCTGCCCGCGACCGTCGCCACGAGTAGTGGCTGCAGCGCCGCGATCAGCGCCGCCGTCCCGCCGTCGACGCCGCGGGCGACACCCTCGAAGATCATGAACAGGAACACGGCCTGACTGAACAGACCCAGCACCGCCTGCCGCGCCCACGCCCTCCGGTCGGTCAACCGCACGCGGAGCACGAGGCAGACCGAGAGCAGCAGGAGCCCGAGGATCGAGAACCGCCAGCCGAGCAGCTGCAGCGAGGTCCCACCGGTCCGGGTCCCGAGCTCCGCGCCGACGTAGCCCGAACTCCACATGATCACCAGTGCCACCGACGCCAGATGGCCGGCGTTGCGGCGGAGCGCATCTCGAGCGGGCTGGGACATCGGCACAGCCTACGAAGCGGCCGGTCTCGTCGTCGTCGTACCGTCGGCCCCACCCCCGACCCCCGCGCACGACATCCGGCGGCGGGGGCGACGGCGGGCGGGCATTCCCCCACGCCGACGATCACCGTTCCGGCCTCGAGCCGGGTGCCTGTGCGGCGCACTCTTCCCATACTGTGTGCCACACAGTACCGTGTGAGGCATGAGCGACGGAGTGGACGCGGTGCTGGGGACCCACCTGCAGGAGCTCCGGCGCGGCTCGGTGGTGCTGGCGAGCCTGCTGGCCTGCATGCGACCGCGCTACGGGTACGCCCTGCTCACCACGTTGGCCGAGGCCGGGATCTCGACCGAGGCCAACACCCTCTACCCACTGCTGCGCCGCCTGGAGGGTCAGGGGCTGCTCACCTCCACGTGGCGGACGGAGGAACCCCGACCCCGCAAGTACTACGAGACCACCGCGCTCGGTGCCCAGACCGCCGAGCTGCTCCACTCCGAATGGCAGGCGCTGGGCGCCTCCTACACCGATCTGCGGAAGGCGGAGACGTGATGTCCACACTGACCGATCGCTACATCGCCGAGGTGGTCCGGCGGCTGCCGGGCAGCACGAGCGACGACATCTCCGCCGAGATCGCCGCGACCATCGACGACATGGTCGCGGCCGAGCTCGACCGGCACGGCGACGGCGCCGCGGCTCCCGACCCCGACTCGATCGAGCGCGCCGTGCTCGGTCGGCTCGGTGACCCCGCCGCGCTGGCGCGTCGCTACTCGGGCGCACGGCACTACCTCATCGGGCCCGAGGTCTACCCGGCGTGGCTGCGTGTCCTGCGCTGGCTCATGCCGATCGTCGGCGCCCTGGCAGCACTCACGAGCGCGATCGTCTACGTGGTGACGGCCCCGCAGGCCGAACTGGGCGGCCTCATCGGTGAGGTCGTCAGCGGGGTGGTGTCCGCCCTGCTGTGGGCGTTCGCGGCCTGGACCCTGCTCGTGGTGATCGTCGAGCGGACCACGCCCGAGGGGGGCCGCAACCCCTTCACCACGTCGACCGCGTGGGACCCGTCGGAACTCGACCATCCGCGGGTCCGGCCGGACACCCGCATCGACGCGATCGTCTCGTTGAACCTCCTCGCGCTGCTCGCCGCCGTGCCCTTCGTGCCGTCGACGTTCCTCTACATCGGACACCTCAACGGCGGCGAGACGGTGGTGAACCCGGACATCCCCACCGTCTGGCTCGCGGGCTACCTGGCCCTGATCGGGGCGCTGGCGCTGGTGCAGATCCGGCGCCTGGCCCGCCCGGGGAGGTCCCGGCGGCGACTGGCCGTCGAGGTGGTCACCGACGTCGTGTTCGGCGCCTTCCTCACGGTCCTGGTCCTGACCCAGGAGTCGGTGATCCACCCCGACCTCGTCTCGGCCGGCGGGGACGAGCTGCCGGCCGCGGCGATCCGATGGAGTGTCGTCGCGACCGTCTGGGTGATCGTGATCTGGGACCAGGTCGAGACCCTCCGGGCGCATCGGCGGGACACGGCCGCGGCCCGGTGAGGCATCGGTGGAGGGACGAACGACGAACGCCCCCGTCCGCGTGGACGAGGGCGCTGCCGGTACCGCTGCTGTGCGCCCGAAGGGACTCGAACCCCTAACCTCTTGATCCGTAGTCAAGTGCTCTATCCATTGAGCTACGGGCGCATTATTCATCTGTCGTGCCAGTTCAACCGGTCACCCGGTGCTCCGGCATGGCGGAGGCGAGAGGATTTGAACCTCCGGTCCCCTTTAAGGAGGACAACTCATTAGCAGTGAGTCCCATTCGGCCGCTCTGGCACGCCTCCTGGAGGCTCTGCTGAGCCAACGAGGGATAACAGTACACACCGGTCGGCGCGGTGCGCAAAACGGCCGGACACCCCGCCGTCATCCGGTGGTCCTACTCTGTACGCATGTCCCCCGACGTGCGCAGCGACCTCGACGCCATCCCCTCCTACGTCCCCGGCGCCACCGTCCCGGGAGCGGTCAAACTGGCTTCCAACGAGACCACCGCGGGACCGCTGCCGAGCGTGGCGGCCGCCATCGTGGACGCCGCGGCCGGGGTGAACCGCTACCCGGACATCACCGCCGGAGCGCTGGTGTCCCGGTTGTCGGAGTTCCTCGGGATCCCGTCGCGCAACATCACCGCGGGCTGCGGCTCGGTGGCGTTGTGCCAGCAGCTCGTCCAGGCGGTGTGCGCACCCGGGGACGAGGTCCTCCACGGCTGGAGATCGTTCGAGGCCTACCCCATCATCGCGCGGATCGCGCACGCCGTCCCGGTCCCGGTCCCGAACCGGGCCGACGGCACCCTGGACCTCGACGCGATCGCCGACGCCGTGACCGACCGGACCCGGCTGATCTTCGTCTGCACTCCCAACAACCCCACCGGGCCGGCGGTCTCCCACGCCGAGCTCACCGCGTTCCTCGACCGCGTTCCGGAGCGGGTCACGGTGGCGCTGGACGAGGCGTACTACGAGTACCTCAGATCCGACGACCCGGTCGACGGCGTGGCGGAGTCCATGGCCAGGCCCAACGTCGTGGCTCTGCGCACGTTCTCCAAGGCGTACGGCCTGGCGGGGCTGCGCGTGGGCTACCTGACCGGGCCGGCGGACCTGGTGGTGTCCGTGGGGAAGATGGTCGTCCCGTTCTCGGTGAGCTCGCTCGCCCAGGCCGCCGGGATCGCCTGCCTCGACGCGGGCGACGAGCTCCGCGCCCGCACGGATGCGGTGGTGGCCGAACGCACGAGGGTCCGGGACGCGCTGATCGATCTCGGCCATGCCGTGCCGGAGAGCCAGGCCAACTTCGTGTGGCTGCCGCTCGGTGACGCCGCGGCCGCATTCGACTCGCACTGCCGCGACCACCTCGTCGTCACCAGGTGCTTCGCCGGCCACGGGGTGCGGGTGACGATCGGCGACCCCGTGGAGAACGACCGCCTCCTGGCCGCCGCACGCGCTTTTGTGACCGGAACGTGACTGTTCCGGCGGGCTCCCGTGACCTCACACCGGCACAGTGGGCAAGGTTCGCGTGCGCAGAGCGGTGCTCCCGCTGGTGATCACGCGTGTCAGCGACGGATCGACACCGAAGGACATCGAAGGAGCCGGATGAGACAGCAGAGTTCATGGGACGACATGAACTCCTCGCTGGTCGGCACCCGAGTATGGTCCGGCTCACCATCCCCGGCAGACCACCACGGACCGGGCTCCCCCTCGCTCCGCCGGACCGCGATCGTCACGCTGGTGATCGTGGCCATCGGCGCCCTGGTCCTCACCCTCGCCGGCACCCCGCTCGCCGGTGCCCGCACCGGCGAGTCCGGCCGACCCTGGACGCCCTCGGAGGAGACGCAGTCGGTGCGCATCCTCGGCATCGGCGAGTTCTCCGGTGCGCTGACCCGGCCGGTGGGGTTCCAGGGCCAGCTCCGGGACGGCTCGGGAAACGTACGGCCGGCGGGCGGTGGGGCCCACCTGGCCGCCACGGTGGGCAAGCTGCGCGACCAGGCCGGTGACGCGATGTTGCTGGCCACCGGTGACTCGATCGGTGGGACCGCTCCGGAGGCGGCGCTGCTGGGCGACCGGCCGACGATCGAGTTCTTCAACCGTCTCGGCGTGGACGGCGCCGGAGTCGGGAGGCGCGAGCTCGAGAAGGGGGCCGACCACGTCCGCTCCCTGGTCCGTCCGGGGTGCCGCACCGAGCAGGACTGCCGGGTGGACCCGCCCCTGCCACCGTTCCGCGGCGCGGCCTTCCCGTTCCTGGCCTCCAACGTCTTCCCCTCCCCCGACGCGGCTCCCACCTTCCCGTTCGCGATCCACCGCATCGGCGACGTCCGCGTGGGGGTCGTGGCCGTCACCCTCCCCTCCGACAGCGCCCCGGAGACGACGACCCGGCTCGCCGACCCGGTCAAGGCGGTCAACGAGACCGTGGAGGCGCTGCAGTTCCTCGGCGTGGAGGCGATCGTGGGCCTGGTGCAGTCCACCACCGTGCACGGCAACCTCGACCCCGGCGCCTGCCCCGACGAACTCACCGAGTTGGACCTGGTCAAGCGCCTGGACCCCGCCGTCGACGCGCTGATCGTCGGCGCCTCGGGCGGTCCCGCGACCTGCCGGGTGCGGGACGCGGAGAACGACGAGCGGGTGGTGGTGGCGCCCGCGTCCCACGGTCGGTCGGTCACCGTCGTCGACCTCGCCGTCGACCCCGCCACCGGCGACGTGATCCGCC
>NZ_JAALEF010000095.1:0-6041 GCF_014145245.1 Dietzia sp. B44
CCGCCACCGCACGCCGTGGCGGACGGTGCTCCTCCAGCCGTGGCCCCTCCGGCCGCGCGGCGTCGAGGCCCGCACCCACCTCGCCTACGGACCTGACGCCCGCGCGACCCGGTTCGACCTCTACACCGGGAGAGGGACCGAGAGCGTGCGCGGGGTGCTGATCCACATCCACGGCGGGCACTTCCGCGCGGGCGGGCCGAGCCGGGAGTCGCGGGCGATGCTCTTCGACCACGCGCTCCGCGGCTGGGCCGCGATCAGCACCACCTACCACCTCTCGTCCACGCCGGAGGCGGGCTTCCCCCAGCACCTGGTGGACGTCAAGAGGCTGATCCGCTGGATCCGCACGGAGGGCCCCGCGCACGGTATCCCGGCGGACGCCCCGATCGTGGTGGCGGGCAGCTCGGCCGGCGCGCACATCGCCATGATGACCGCTCTGACCGCCGGCGACCCGAGATTCCAACCCGGCTTCGAGGACCTGGACACCTCCCTGGCGGGTGCGATCGGGCTCTACGGCTACTACGGCCGTCTGGGCGCGGGCACGAAGGACGTCTCCGACCCGGTCCGCCACCCGGCGGAGGGCGCGCCCCCGATCGCGATCATCCACGGGACCGACGACATGTACACCCCGGTCAAGGGTTCGCGCAGGCTGGTGCGGCACCTGCGGGGCGGGTCGTCGAACCCCGTGGTCTACGCCGAACTCCCCGGCGCGCAGCACGGGTTCGACGCGGTGCAGTCCGCCCGCTACCTCGCGGTGATCGCGGCGCTCCGGAGGTTCACCGAGCCCCTCGCCGGGTCGGGCGTAATGTCGCCTCGGTGACGACCCACCGAGCGGGATCGCACTGACGAGAGAGGCCATCATGCCGTTGTCCGGCGAGTACGAGCCCAGCCCCAGCACGTGGGTGCGGGACCAGGTCGAGCAGTACGAGAAGAGCAACGGGGCGTCGGGCTCCGAGCTGTCGGGCATGCCGGTGGTCATCGTGACCACCGTGGGCAAGAAGTCGGGGAAGCTGCGCAAGACTCCCCTGATGCGGGTCGAGCACGACGGTTCCTACGCCGCCGTCGCCTCCCTGGGCGGCGCACCCACCCATCCGGTCTGGTACTGGAACATCAAGGCCCACCCGCACGTTGAGGTGCGGGACAAGGACCGGGTCGGTGACTTCCTCGCCCGCGAGGTGACCGGTGCGGAACGCGACCTGTGGTGGGATCGGGCGGTCGCGGTGTACCCCGACTACCGCGACTACCAGGAGAAGGCCGAGCGGACGATCCCCGTCTTCGTGCTCGACCCCCGGGACTGAGGTCCCTCACCACCGCACCCACCGATCCCGGTGCCCTGCCACCTCAGGAGGCCTCGAATGACCCGAACCGCCCTCGTCCTCGGATGCGGTGGCACCATCGGGGGCGCCTGGACGATCGCGGCCATGCACGCCCTCGCCGAGCAGACCGGATTCGATCCCCGCGACGCCGACGTTCTGCTGGGCACCTCGGCGGGGGCCGAGTTGGTGACCATGGTGGGCGGCGGCGTCGGGGTCGAAGAGTTGGTGGACATGCAGCGCGGACGGGCCCGGGACCCCAGGCTCCGCGAGCACATCGCGTCCACCCCGCCCGGCAGGCCGCCGCTGCCCCGGCCACCCCTGCTCAATCCCGGACTGCTGCGCACGCACTCCGGCCTGGCCGCCTACGCCGGGATCGCCCCCAGCGGTCGAGGCGACATGGGATGGCTGCAGCGGTTGGCCGAGGGGTTCGAGGTGGGCTCCTGGTTGCCCCACCCTGCCGCCCGGATGGTCGCCTACGACATCCGCGCCGGTGAGCGGGTCGTGTTCGGCGCACCGGGTTCGCCGATCGCGACCGTCGGCGAGGCGCTGCGCGCGTCCTGGTCGACCCCCGGGTGGATGACCCCGGTCCCCATCGGCGACCGCATCTTCGTCGACGGCGGAATGGGGTCGACCGCCTCCGTGGATCTGCTCTCGCCCGAGGACGCGGACCTCATCTACGTGATCGCTCCCATGGCGTCGGCTCCCGGCGTCCGTGTGCCCGGACCCGGCGGCCGGCTCGAACACCGCCTGATCCGACGACCGATGTCCGCGCAACTGGCCGCCGAGATCGCGGTCGTCCGCGCGCGGGGCACCACGGTGGTCCCGATCCTTCCGACGGCCGTCGATCTCGCGGGGCTGGGTGCCCACTTCATGAGCAGCACCCGCCGGGTGGCAGCGTTCGAGTACTCCATGAGGACAGCCCCGGACACCGTGCGCATCGCGCTGTCCGACGCAGGCGTCGGCGCGTGAACCCCGGCCGACGAGGCGTCAGCGGGCCGCCCGCCGGGTGACCGGTCGGGACCCGTCCCCGAAGTCCGGGTCGGGCAGACGGCGGCCGGGATCCGCGAGTCCCACCAGGTGCCCGTCCAGCGACAGCCGCCGCATGGACTCGAGCAACATGCGGCGCGCGCTCGCGTTGACCGAGGAGACCCGGCTCAGATCGAGGGTCACCTCTCCGTCACCCGGCGGGATCTCGGCCAGCCGACGCAACACCTGTTCGGCGCTCGCGAACGTCATCGGCCCCTGCAGACGGAAGGTGCGCCTGCCGCTGATCTCGTCGAACCGCACCGAACGGACGGCCTCGACCTCGGTCACCGTGGTGTTCATCAGGTGGAGTTCCAGGTCGCGCGAGAGCCGCTCGAACGTCCGGACCCCCTCGACGCTGTGTCCGTGGTCGTCGAGCCGCGGGGAGAAGACACCGAGGCCCACCTGGCCGGGCAGGGCACCGAAGATCCCGCCGGACACCCCGCTCTTGGCGGGGATCCCGACGGTGGACATCCAGTCGCCGGCCGCGTCGTACATCCCGCAGGTGGCCATGACCGCCAGCACCTGCCGTGCCACCGGCGCGGAGACGACGCGCTCGCGGGTGACGGGGTTGATCCCGCCGGTCGCCAGGGTCACGGCCATCACCGCCAGGTCGCGGACGGTCACCCGGTAGGCGCACTGGCGGGTGTAGCCGCGCACGGCCTCGTCGGGGTCGTCCTCGATGATCCCGCTGGCCCGGACCAGGTTGGCCATCGCCCGGTTCCGGAACGCGGTGCGCAGCTCGGAGTTCATGACGGCCGCGTCCACCTCCAGGCGCCGACCGGCGAACGAGGACAGCCCGGCGGCCAGTGCCTCGTCACGCTCGTCCTCGGTGGCGCCGACCGGCCCGACCAGGGTGTGGGTGGTGATGGCTCCGATGTTGATCATGGGATTCCGGGGCCTGCCGCTGATCCTCTCCAGGGAGATCTGGTTGAACGCGTCCCCGGACGGCTCCACGGCCACCTTCTCCAGGACCGCCTCGATCCCGCGGTCGCGCAGTGCCAGCGCGTAGGCGAACGGTTTGCTCATCGACTGGATGGTGAACTCGGCGTCCGCGTCGCCGGCGGTGTAGACGACGCCGTCCATCGTGCAGGCAGCCACGGCGAACCGGTCCGGGTCCACGGCCGCGAGTTCGGGGATGTAATCGGCGAGGTGCCCGTCCGCGCCCGTCGAGCACAGGTCGCGGATCTCGAGTAGGTAGTCAGGTACCGGGGTCTTCACGACCTCAGGGTGTCACGGCGCCCTCCGGTCGCGCGCCCCGACGAGTCTCTCCCGTGGGATCGGGGATGCGTCGCCGAGGTTAACGGCAGTACAACGATTGTGTCTCACCGGTTACATCTGTCGCATCAGTCCCGTCACACTGGGGTTACCCCCGACCCAAGACGAAAGGTTGCTCATGAAGCGGACGATCGCAGTAACGGGAGCTATCGGACTCGCAGTGTTCATGGGGGCGTGCGGCACGGACGACACGGCCGACGACGCCACCACCACTGAAGAGACCACCATGACCACGGAGATGACCACCGAGGAGACGACCGAGGAGGAGATGACGGAGGAGTCGGCGGCCACCGGCAACATCGTCGAGACCGCGATGGCCGCGGGGAACTTCACCACCCTCACGCAGGCGCTCGAGGCCGCGGGCCTGGTGGAGACCCTCGAGGGTCCCGGCCCCTTCACGGTGTTCGCTCCGACCGACGAGGCCTTCGCGGCGCTGCCTGACGGCCAGCTCGACGAGCTCCTCGCCGATCCGACCGGTGACCTGGCCCAGATCCTGCAGTTCCACGTGATCGAGGGCGACGTCATGGCCGAGGACGTCATGGGGATGGACGGCGAGACCGTCGAGACCCTCCAGGGCGGCGAGTTCACCGTCGAGGTGGAGGGCGAGACCGTCATGCTGGTGGACGGAGCGGGCAACCGCATCACCGTCATCCAGACCGACGTGCCCGCCACCAACGGCGTCATCCACGCCATCGACGGGGTCATGATGCCCCCGGCCTGACAGGCACGACAGGGCCGGTAACCCGGCCGCGCCCCGGCTCGACCCGTCACGGGTCGGGCCGGGGCGTTCCTCTGTCCCGGGTGGTCGTGGGAGCTCCCGGAGAATTGGACGACCGTCCAATCGGGGGCCGGGTCAGACCTCGTCGTAGCGCTTGAGGTCCCGGGTCGCCGGACCCTCGAGGAGTTCGCCACACGCAGAGAACCGCGACCCGTGCCACGGGCAGTCCCACGACCGCTCCGCCTCGTTCCAACTCAGCGCGGCGCCCATGTGCGGGCACAGGAGCCCCACCCTGCAGGTCCGGCCGTCGTCCCCGGTCGCCTCGCCGATCGGCCGGAGGGTCGGCCGGGGCCGACGCACCGTCGCCTGAGCGGCGGTGGCCGCGAGCTGCACCGGGAGGTCCGCGTACAGCGAGACCGCGGTACGCAGGACGCCCGTGACCGAGGGCTTGCCGAAGGAGACCCGGGGCTCACGCCCGCTGAGCCGGTCCACCATGATGCCCGCCGCCGCCGGCGCGCCCGTCAGTCCCCACTTGCTGTACCCGCCGGCGAAGTGCACCCGACCCTTCCCCCACGGCATGGGGCCGGACTTGGGCACCAGCGTGACCGGGTGGAAGTCCTGCGCGGACCAGCCGTGGGTGAACTCGGCCCCGGGGAAGTGCTTGGCGGCGTACTCGCGCAGTGAGTCGATCTTGGAGTCGGTGCCCGCGGCCGTTCCGGTGCGGTGGCCGTTTCCGCCCACCAGCAGGACCTCGCGGTCCCCCACGGGCACGGTCCGAAGGGAGCGGACCGGGCTCTCGACCGAGCCGTACATCCCCTCCGGCAGCCCGCCGGGGTACTCGAACGCGCACAGGTAGGACCGCTCGGCCTCCATCGACGCCGCGGTGGGGCCACGGTCCAGGGCCGGGGACGCGGTGGCCAGGACGACGTCCCGCGCCGAGCAGGTGCCGCCGTCACTGCGCACCTCCACGTGGGCGTCGCCGTCCTGCCCCCGCACGTCCAGTCCGGTGACACGGGAGTGCTCGACGATCCGGACACCGAGCGCCGTCGTGGCGCGGACCAGAGCCGCGAGCGCCTCGACGGGGTCGAGCTGCATCTGATCGGGCAGTTCCACGGCGGCCCGGGCGGGGAACGGCACGTCGATCCGGTCGTACCACCGGGCGGGCAGTCCGAGGGCGTCGAGCGTGCGCTTCTCCGAGCGCAGAGTGCTGGTCCCCTTGAGGCTGCGCGAGAAGGTGACCGCCCGGGGTCGCTGCACGTCCACCCCGTGGGACCCGCAGAACTCCGCCCACCAGTCCAGGCCGTACTGGTTGGCCTCCGCGTAGGCGCGGGCGGTCTCGAGACCGTGGTGCGAGCGGATGGTCGACAACCGGGTCCCCTGCAGGACCGAGACCTTGGCCGTGGTCGAACCGCTGGCGCCGGCGCCCACGGTGTGGGCCTCCAGCACCACCACGGAGCTGCCCCGTGCGGCCGCGATCAGGGCGGTGATCAGGCCGGTGAAACCCGCCCCCACCACCACGATGTCCACGTGCTCACCCTCGGGGAACTCCGCCACCGGGGGATCGATCGTCGTGCGTCGCCAGAATGATGTGCCCATCGTGCGTCTCCTCTGAGCTCGGTACGAACCTCGCGGCCACTGTAAGGCCGCACTCCTCGGCCCGCACCCGCTGAGGCGGACCGCCCCGGCGCACCTGCCGCCGATCCGGCGCC
>NZ_JAALEF010000096.1:0-4143 GCF_014145245.1 Dietzia sp. B44
ATACGGCGGGCCTGGTCGGCCAGGACGGTCCCCGAGAACGCACGGGCGGCCGCCGGGTCGATGTGGCTCCAGTCGCAGCACCCCGCACCCGCCGCCGCGGCGGGGCACAGCGGGTCGATCCGGTCCACCGACCTCTCGAGTACGCCGGTCACGGTGCCGCGACAGAAGGCTCGTCCCGGGTCGTCGTGGATCATCACCTCGACCAGCTCCCCCGAGATCCCGCCCCGGCAGAACACCACCCGCCCGGAATGCCGGGCCACGAACTCCCCGCCCTGCGCTGGGCCCTCGATGCGCAGCCGGAGCACACGCCCCGTCCAGTCGGTTCTCTCCGTCCGGGTCATCGGTCCTCCGGTCCGCCCCAGCGCCCGATGATGGGTTCGTCACGCGCCTGGTCCGCGCGGCCGTCCGAGGACGACAGCTGCCACGGGACGCTGGTCACCATGACACCCCTCTCGTACAGCAGTCGGGTCTTCAGACGCAGCGCGCTCTGATTGTGCAGGAGCTGCTCCCACCAGTGGCCCACGACGTACTCCGGGATGTACACGATCACGACGTCCCGGGGCGACTGGTCACGCAATCGTTTCACGTAGTCGACCACCGGCCGGTTGATCTCCCGGTACGGCGACTCCACCACCTTGAGCGGCACGGAGATCCGCCGCTTCTCCCACTCGCGGACCAGGATCCGGGTCTCCGCCGTCTCGATGTTCACGGTGAGCGCCTCGATGGTGTCCGGTCGGGTCGCCCGCGCGTAGGCGAGTGCCCGGAGGGTGGGCAGGTGCAGTTTGGACACCAGCACCACACAGTGGGTGCGGCTCGGGAGGACGACCTCCCAGGACGAGTCCTCGAGTTCGCGCGCGACCGACTCGTAGTGACGATGGATGAGTTTCATGACCCCGAACACGGCCAGCATCGCCAGCACCGCGATGTAGGCGCCGGCGAAGAACTTCGTGCTCATGACGATCACCAGCACACCGGAGGTGAGGACGAACCCGACCGCGTTGACCGCCCGTGCGCGCTGCACCCGTCGCCGGACGGCGGGGATCTGCTCGTTGCCCAGCCGCCGGGTCCAGTGGCGGACCATGCCGAGCTGGCTCAGAGTGAAGGCCACGAAGACCCCGACGATGTAGAGCTGGATGAGCACGGTGACCTGCGCGTCGAACGCCACCACCAGGACGATCGCCGCCACGGCGAGCAGGACGATCCCGTTGGAGAACGCGAGCCGGTCCCCGCGCGTGGCGAGCTGCCTCGGCAGGTACTTGTCGCGCGCGAGCACCGAGGCGAGCACGGGGAAACCGTTGAAGGCGGTGTTCGCCGCGAGCACCAGGATGAGGGCGGTGATGGTCATGATCACGTAGAAGGCGACAGGGAGACCCGCGAAGACCGGGTCGGCCAGCTGCGCGATCATCGTCTTCTGCTGGTAGTCCTCCGGCGCACCGATCAGTTGGGTGGCCGGGTCCTCCGCGACCTGCACCCCGAGCTGGTTGGCCAGCACGATGAGCCCGAGCAGGAACGAGATGGATACCACGCCGAGCATGACCAGAGTCGTCGCGGCGTTCCTGGCCCTGGGGCTGCGGAACGCCGGCACGCCGTTGTGGATGGCCTCGACCCCGGTCAACGCGGCACAGCCCGAGGCGAAGGACTTGGCCACCACGAACGCGAGCGCGAGCCCGGCGACCGCCACGCCGTCGGGCGTGACGAGCTCGAACTCCGCGGACTCCGCCCTCAGCTCACGTCCAAGCACGCCGACCTGGAACAACCCCCACACCACCAGCGCGGTCATGGCCGCCATGAACGCGTAGACGGGGATGGCGAACGTCGCGCGGGACTCCCGGATGCCCCGGAGGTTGATCGCGGTGAGCAGGACGATCGCGATGACGGCGAACACCACCTCGTTCGAGTGCACGAACGGGATCGCGGAGCCGACGTTGGCGGCCGCCGCCGAGATCGACACCGCCACGGTGAGCACGTAGTCGATGAGGAGGGCCGCCCCCACACCCAGACCGGCGTTCGGCCCGAGATTGACGGTGGCGACCTCGTAGTCCCCCCCGCCCGACGGATACGCGCGGACGTTCTGCCGGTAGCAGGCGATCACGACCACCATGACCACCGCCACCGCGAGCCCGACCCACGGGGTGAACGCCAGCGCCGACACCCCGGCCAACGACAGGATGAGGAAGATCTCCTCGGGGGCGTAGGCGACCGA
Organism: Dietzia sp. B44; assembly: GCF_014145245.1. Lineage (NCBI taxonomy): Bacteria > Bacillati > Actinomycetota > Actinomycetes > Mycobacteriales > Dietziaceae > Dietzia > Dietzia sp. B44. The sequence continues at coordinate 2,204 of NZ_JAALEF010000096.1, forward strand.
GGACAACGCATCCGACGCGAAGACCGGCAACGCTATCCGCTTGCGCAGCGGGGTGTCCCCGGTGGTGTCGCTGCGGAAGGGGCGCCCCAACAGCAGGCGCTTGGTTCCGACGGAGACCCTGGAGATCCTGGACACCGACACATCGTAGGGCTCCGCGTGCCGCAGGGACAGCGCCGCCGACGAGGGTAGCGTGATCGGGACGGGTCCGCGCGTCGCGGACCGTGAGGAGCGGTACTGGCCATGAGGGTCATCATCATGGGCTGTGGGCGTGTCGGCGCGGCGCTCGCGACCGAGCTCGACGAGGGCGGTCACGAGGTCGTGGTGATCGACCGCGACCCCGCCGCGTTCGCCAGGTTGGCGGAGCAGTTCGACGGACGCACCGTCACCGGGCTCGGCTTCGATCGCGAGGTCCTCGTCGACGCCGGGTTACACGGGGCGGACGCGTTCGCGGCGGTCTCCTCCGGGGACAACTCCAACATCATCGCCGCGAGGGTGGCCCGCGAGACCTTCGGCGTCGAGCGGGTGATCGCCCGGATCTACGACGCCGGACGCGCCGAGGTCTACGAGCGGCTGGGCATTCCCACCGTCGCCACGGTGCCCTGGGCCACCGGCCGCCTCATCCGGTACATCACGTCCGGGTCGAGCCCGGTGGTCTGGCGCGATCAGACCGGCGAGGTGTCGCTCGTCGCCGTCGTCCCTCCGTCGGTGTGGGTCGGCGTGGGACTGGCGTCTCTCGCCGATCTGGTCGGTGGCACCGTGGTCGCGCTCACCCGCTTCGGGGAGTGCAGGGTGCCCGGCGGCAGCACTCTCGTGCAGGCCGACGACCTGATCCACCTCGCCGTTCCCTCGGGCGTGGTCGACGATCTCGACGACATCCTGGAGCGAGGACCATCTGATGACTGACCGACCCGTGACCGGCGATCCCGTCCCCGACGGTTCGGTCCCCGACTACGCCGACGGGGCCGGCCTGCTGGACCGCGCCCCCGCCCGCACGTTCCACGCCTCCACCATGCGGGTCCTGGTGGCCGGGGCCGGCGTGGTGGGACGATCGATCGCACGCGAACTCCTGGCCAACGACCACACCGTGACGCTGGTCGACAAGCGCGCGGCGGTCTTCGACCGCGACGGGGTGACCGGTGCCCGGCAACTCGTCGGCGACGCGTGCGAGTTGGGCTTCCTCGAACGACTCCGCGCGGAGGAGTCCGACGTGGTGGTCGCGGCCACCGGCGACGACAAGGTGAACCTGGTCGTGAGCCTGCTGGCCAAGACGGAGTTCGCCGTGTCCCGCGTGGTCGCCCGCGTCAACGACCCCCGGAACGAGTGGCTGTTCGACGACCGCTGGGGCGTCGACGTGGCCGTCTCCACCCCCCGACTCATGGTCTCCGTCGTGGAGGAGGCGGTCTCCGTCGGGGACGTCGTGCGGTTGATGACCCTGCGGCGCGGCGGCGCCAATCTGGTGAGCGTGACGCTGCCGGACCAGACCCCCCTCGCGGGCAGACCGGTCTCACGCGTCCGCTTCCCCCGGGACGCGGCGCTGGTGGCGATCCTCCGCGGGGGAAGAGTGATAGCCCCCGAACCCGACGTGCCGTTCGAACCGGGCGACGAGTTGCTGGTCGTGGCGCCGGAGGCCGCGGAGGCGGACCTGAGCACCGCGGTCCTCGGCGGCTGACCCACGCTCACCGATCCCGGCTTCCTCCACCGGGAACGGTGACGGCGACCTCCCGCCCGTAGCCCCACCCCGGGGCGAGCGGCAGCGCGTCCCCGCTCCAGAATCGGCCCGGGTCGTACCAACTGGCGTCGCCGGCCGGCAGCAGGACACCCATCGCCTCGAGTGTCATCCCGACCACCTCAGCGCAGTAGGCCGCCTCCACGCGCAGTGCGGGCCCGGAGTCCGCACGTCGGCGCCACGGAAGGCCGCTGCCCCGGCGCCCCGGGGCTCC
>NZ_JAALEF010000097.1:0-4101 GCF_014145245.1 Dietzia sp. B44
GCGGGGCCCGGCGGATGGGGCCCGACGCCTCCCCGGGGCGCCGGGACGACGACCGATCGCGGCCGTCGCCCCGACGATCCGGCGAGCCCCGGCGATCAGAAGGGCGCGGTGGGCGAGCCATGAGCCCTCCTCTCGACGACCTACTTACTGGGCCTGCTCTGACTGTGCTTAGTCTGCCCGCGCGACCCGATGGCCTGGCTCAGGCGTTGAAGCGCGGGAAGGCGCCGGCGCCGGCGTACCGGGCGGCGTCCCCGAGCATCTCCTCGATGCGCAGCAGCTGGTTGTACTTGGCCACGCGCTCCGAGCGGGCCGGGGCGCCGGTCTTGATCTGGCCACAGTTGCAGGCCACCGCGAGGTCGGCGATGGTCGTGTCCTCGGTCTCGCCCGAGCGGTGCGACATCATCGAGGCGTAGCGGTTGCGATGCGCCAGTTCGACGGCGTCCAGGGTCTCGGTGAGGGTGCCGATCTGGTTGACCTTGACCAGCAGCGCGTTGGCCGCGCCCTTGGCGATGCCGTCGGCCAGGCGCTGGGGGTTGGTGACAAAGAGGTCGTCGCCCACGATCTGGACCTTGTCGCCGATCATCTCGGTGAGGGTGGTCCAGCCCTCCCAGTCGTCCTCGTCGAGCGGGTCCTCGATGGAGACCAGGGAATAGTTGGCCACCAGGTCGGCGTAGACGTCGGCCATCTCGGCGGCGGAGAGCTGCTTACCCTCGAAGTGGTACTTGCCGTCCTTGTAGAACTCGGTGGCTGCGACGTCCAGCGCGAGCGCCACGTCGGTACCGAGGGTGTACCCGGCCTTCTCGATGGCCTCCACGATCACGTCGAGCGCGGCCTTGGTGGAGTCCACCGACGGGGCGAAGCCGCCCTCGTCGCCCAGGCCGGTCGACAGGCCCTTGTCCTTGAGCACGGCCTTGAGGTGGTGGTACACCTCAGCGCCCATGCGCAGGGCCTCACGGAACGTGGGCGCGCCGATGGGGGCGATCATGAACTCCTGCACGTCCACGCCCGAGTCCGCGTGGGCGCCGCCGTTGAGGATGTTCATCATGGGCACGGGCAGGACGTGCGCATTGGCGCCGCCGATGAAGCGGTACAGCTCCAGGCCGGCGGCCTCGGAGGCGGCGCGGGCCACGGCGAGCGAGACTCCCAGGATGGCGTTGGCGCCGACGTGGGACTTGTTGTCCGTGCCGTCGGCGTCGAGGAGGGCCTCGTCGACCAGGCGCTGCTCCTCGGCGGGGATGCCGATCACGGCCGGGGCGAGCACGTCCAGCACGGCCTCGACGGCCTTGGTGACGCCCTTGCCCAGGTAGCGGTCGTCGGAGTCGCGGAGCTCCACGGCCTCGTGGGCACCGGTCGAGGCACCCGAGGGCACCGCGGCCCGTCCGAACGAGCCGTCGTCCAGAAGCACCTCTACCTCAACGGTGGGGTTGCCTCGCGAATCGAGGATCTCCCGGGCTCCGACCTGCTCGATAAGCGCCATCTGTGCTCCTTGGGGAAGTTCGTGGTTCGTCTCTGGGCCGGCACCGCGCTGGGTGGTTGCAGTACCGGAGACCATTGTTCCACGTCGGTCTACAGGGCGGGCCGAGGCTGCGCCGGGGGCGGGCTCCCTCCCCCTCCCAGGTATGCGCTCCGTCTGTACGCCGCCAGCCCGGGTGCGCGCCGAGGCTGGTCCATTCCGGGCGCGCACTGCTCCCCGGCCGCCCCCGCTCAGCTCCACACGCGAGCAGGATCGACGTGCTGGCCCACGTCCATCGCGTCGTGGAGAACCCTGCCGACCACGAGAACTTCACCGTCGAATCGGCAGACGAGAAAGTGCCGGGGCCGGCTGACACTCCCACCGCTTGATCGACGGCGACTATTCGACAGGTGCCACGACACGACCCCCTCCCCGAGCTCCGGACGCTCGACCAGACCGGGATTGTCAGAGGCGGAGGCCGCATCCCTGAGTGCCGCAACGATCAGTGCTTCATACCGCTTCTGGGCCTGGTCGCCGAACTGCTCATACGACCACCACAGAATCGACGCAATGTCTTCACGTGCGCTCTCTGAGAGACGAAACGTCGCCATCAGCCAGGTGTTTGACCGTCGGCCACAGCCAGTGCACCGATGTCTGCGATGAGGTCGTCAAGGCCCGCCTCATCGACATCCACATAGCGACCCGCCGCCACGTCAGCCCACCCCTGATCGGCAGCTGCACGCAGCGCGGCGAGCCTGGCCGCATCCTCAGCATCGCGTCGCTCCAACAGCCGAAGCCCTTCGCGCAATACCTCGCTGGCGTTCTGGTAGCGCCCGGATGCCACCAGCTGATCAACTAACTCGTGTTGCTGCTGGCCGAGAACAACATTCCGTGTTGGCATACTCATCACCCCTGTTGGCAGAATATGCCAACTCGGCGCCCCAAGCGAGGTCCTGCCGTCACTGTGAACTGATCCGTGGCAGGAATTCTGGCCTCGGCGGGTCAGCGTCGTCGTCGAACTGGAGCTCTGTCCCCGACCGGCGGACTCGCCCCCGCCCCCGGCCACCTACCCTCCCCCACGGCGTCCCGGCACCGGGCCACCCCGGCGATGACGGACCCGGCCCCTACAGTGAGCCCGACGCCGCCAGGACCACCCAGGAGAACGCTGTGGACTCACCCGCCCTCGTCACCGCCCGAGACGCGGCAGCACTCTGATGGCGACCCGGTCCTCACGCAAGGCCACGGCCAGGCGCAAGTCGAGCCCCAGGCGGGCGACGTCAGCCAAGAAGCGGCCCGCCGCGGCGCCGGCGGTTCCGTCTATCCCTCCCGGCCAGCGGGTGTGGCTGCTGGAGCTCCCGTGGGGAGGACTGGGCGGCGGGACGCCGGCCGGGGTGACCTACTACAAGTCGCTCACCGCGCACGCCTACGTCGGTACCGCCCTGCCGAGCCCACTGGAGCCCTACGCCAGCAAGCCCTGCTCCTACCTGCGGTGGCTGGAGGACGAGCTCAACGGCAGCGAGGGCCCGGGCGCGACCGCTGCACCGATGACGCTGCGCCCAGAGCAACACGCGGACGTGGACGCGATCGTCGCTGCCGCCCAGCGCCAGTTCCGACAAGTTCATCTGGCCAACGATGTGGGCACCGGCAAGACCCTGGTTGCGGTGGCCGCGGCGAAGGGCATCGCGAAGTTGCGCGGCGCCCGCACGATCCTGGTGACGGTGGATCGGCCAGCCCGCATCACCATCCCGTCGTGGCGGCGCACCATCGCAGCACTGGGTGACGACAACCAGTGTGACGACGACCTGCGCTGGATCATCATGTCCTCGGACAGCCTGGGCAAGCTCATGGCCCGGAACGGGCGCCCTCGCCTCAAGGTCGATGTGGCGGTGATCGACGAGGCCCACCAGTTCCGGCACGCCAGCAAGCGCACCAGCTACATGCGTCGTCTGACCCGAATGGACGGGCCGCACGAGAAGGCCCCGTTCGTGCTGACGATCACCGCCACCCCGGGCCACCACCCGGGCGTTATGCGCTCTTCGTGGCAGTGTCTCATCAGACGGCTACAGTGCCAGCGGGACTGGGCTGCTAGCCCCAGAGCCGTAGGGGTGGAAGTTGAGCGTGGAGTTGTACTTTGCCAAATGGGCGGCAATCGGTGACGGACCGATGTCTCTCGATCCAGAACTGACTCCACGACGACGGATCAAGGATGGGACACCGATACTCGTAGATGACCAGATGCGACCGATGGAGCCCTGGTGCACTTTCCTACGCTTGTATTCTCAGAACTTAAGCCGCAATACAGTTCGATCTTATTCGCGAGATGCCGTGACATTTGCCAAATTTCTAGATGATCGTGGCGTAACAATTCTAGAGACTGTAGAGAGCGAAATAGCCGCCTTCTGCGACGACCGGCTCAGCAGAGGAATATCGACGCGGACTCTCGACCGTCAATTAGTATTCGTACGCGCCTTTTTTAACTAACTATACGAAACTGGTCAGCGAGATGAACTGCCATGGATCCGGATAGCCAGCAGATCAGTCGTTCATCGTAAAACTCCCTCGACGGACCTAAGGGTGAGGGCTGTTACCCGTGCTCAATGGGATGCCTTCCGAAATGTTGGACTAGCCCCGGTAGTTCACGGGGATCT
>NZ_JAALEF010000098.1:0-3548 GCF_014145245.1 Dietzia sp. B44
TCGTGCCGGCGGCCAGGAGCAGGCCGAGGCCGAGGATCCGGCCCGCGTCGATCGGGATGGCTTCACCGAGCTCGTAGCGCCCGCCCGCGAGGTAGCGCAGGACCAGCGCCAGACCGGCGACCAGGCCGCCCGCGAACCCGCCGCCGGGGTTGTTGTGGCCGGCGAAGAAGAAGAAGAGGCTGAGGATCATCATCGTGGGGAACACGAGACGCGTGGTGACCTCGAGGACCAGCGACCGGGCGCGGGGGTCGCGGACGGTGGCGCCGACGAGCCACCGTCCGGGGGTCGCCCCCGGCGCCTCGATGACGATCCGGGCCGCCTCGACGCCGCGCCGACCCGAGCGGGTCTTGTCGACGTCGGCCAGACGCGGGCCGGAGCCGTAGCGACGGTTGCGGAACACGAGGCTGGCCACCCCGGTGGCGGCGACCAGCAGGACGGTGATCTCGCCGAGGGTGTCCCACGCGCGGATGTCGACCAGGGTGACGTTGACGGCGTTGGCGCCGTTGCCGATCTGGTAGGCGATGTCGGGGAAGACGAGCGAGACGGCCGGGTGCTGGCGGGCGTTGATCGCGTACGCACCGGCCACCACCACGAGCAGCCCTACGCCGATCCCGAGCCAGGCCCGCAGACGGCGGAAACCGTTCGAGAGCGGTACCTCGGCCGGCATCGTCCTCAGGACCAGCACGAACGCGACCATCAGGAGCGTCTCGACCAGGACCTGCGTGAGCGCGAGGTCCGGGGCTCCGTGGATGGCAAAGATGACGGCGACGCCGTAGCCGGTGACGGACATGCAGATCACGGCGGCGAGGCGGTTGCGCAGCACCGTGGCGGCCACCGCGGCGAGCGCCATGGGGATCATGACGATCAGCACCACCGGGTTCGCGGACAATTCCATCCGCAGGCCCTCGCGCGTACCGGCCAGGAGCGAACCGAGCGGGAAGATCACTAACGTCACCAGGATGATGCCGAGGGTGAGCGGTAGCGACCCACGCTGGATACTCGCCGTCAGGCGCAGGGACAGCAGGTCGAAGAACCGGAGGACGGCGTCGTAGATGCGGTCGGCGTTACCCAGGGCGGGCGACTCGAACTGCATCCTCTCGACGGTCCGCTGCGCCACGTAGAGCAGGGCGCCCAGCAGATAGACCACCAGGGTGAGCGCGAGCGGGATGCCTATCCCGTGCCACAGTCCCAGGTGGTAGCCCTCGGGGCCGCGCCAGGGGCTGCCGGGCGGGAATGCCACGTCGACGTACCGGGCGATCATGTTCTCGACGGGCGCGTTCCACAGCCCCAGCACCAGGCCGGACCCGGCCAGTACGGCCGGAACGGAGAGGAAGAGCGGTCCCGCGGGGCGGGAGGAGGCGACGGCGGGGCTGATGCCGTCGGGGAAGGAACTCTTGGAGCGGAACGCGCCCATCACCAGGCGCGCGGTGTAGGAGAAGGTGAGTATCGACCCCGCCACGAGCCCAGCGGTCACGACCAGCGACGGCATCCCGTGCAGGCGCTCCTCGGACAGGACGGTGGCGAACGCCGCCTCCTTCCCGACGAACCCCAGGAAGGGCGGGAGCCCGGCCATCGAGGCGGCGGCGAGGGTGAAGACCACCGCGAGGGCGGGCCGCTTACGGCCCAGTCCCGACAGGTCCCTGATCTCCCTCGTCCCGGTGGTCTTGTCGATCACGCCGACGGACATGAACAGGGCGGACTTGAACAGCGAGTGCGCGAGCAGCATCGTGAGCCCGGCGAGCATCGTGTCACGTGAGCCGATGCCCACGAGAACGAGGAGGAAGCCCAGCTGGCTCACGGTGCCGAACGCCAGCACGAGTTTGAGGTCGGTCTCCCGCAACGCGCGCCACCCGGCCATGAGGAGGGAGCTCAGACCGAGGGCGATGAGAGGCAGTTGCCAGGTGGACGAGCCCGACAGGCCCGGGGTCAGGAGCGCGACGAGGAAGACCCCGGCCTTGACCATGGCCGCGGAGTGTAGGTAGGCACTCACCGGGGTCGGGGCGGTCATGGCCCCCGGGAGCCAGAAGTGCAATGGGGCGATGGCCGACTTGCTGGCCGCGCCGACTATCACCAGGATCAGCGCCCAGTGGATGAGCGTCCCCGACGGTGGTGCCGCCACGATATCGCTGATCAGGTAGGAGCCGGCGGCCTGGCCGAGGATGATCATCCCGACGAGCATCGCGAGACCGCCGAGGGTGGTCACGAGCAGCGCCTGGGTGGCCGCGCGGCGCGCGGAGGCCCGCTCGGCGTAGTGGCCGACGAGCAGGAAACTCAGGACGGACGTGATCTCCCAGAAGATGTAGAGGAGGATCATGTTGTCGGCCACGACCAGTCCGAACATGACGCCCGCGAAGGCGACCAGCTCGGCGGCGAACAGGTGGAGACGTGGTTCGTCGTCCTTGAAGTACCAGGTGCAGTAGACCAGGACGAGCGCACCCACGCCGAGGGCGATGAGGGCCAGGAGCGCCGACAACGCGTTCATGCGCAGATCCAGCGTGAGGTGGATGCCGGGCGCCCACTGGACGGACTCGGTGGGCACGCGGTCCAGGTTGGCGGCCACCCACACCGCGCCCGCCGCGGGCACCGTGGCCAGGGCGAGGAACGCGCGACGGCCGAACCGCAACACCAGCGGGATCGCGATCATGGCGGCCACGGCATGGGCCGCGAGAATCACGATCACCGGCGACTCCTCTCGCTACGTCGAACGGACGACGACGTGCGGACGCCCCCGCCGTGTGCAGCGGGGTGCCGGTGGTCGACCGGGGTTAGGGTTCCGTGACTACTTTACAGAAGCGATCCGTGTGGCCGTGCTCAGCGCAGGTGGAGGAGGGTCGCCGCATTCAGCAGCGCGACGATCGAGGCCTCGCCGGGGGACTGCCCGAAACCCATGGCCCATGTCGTGCGGCGACCGCAGGTGGCCTGCAGGATCGTGCACCAGGACTCGGTCCGGTCGAACGCGTCTCCCTCGTACTGGTGGAACCGCTCGATCTCCACGCGGGCGCCGATCCTGCCCAGCATCTCGGACATGGCGGTGAGGTCACCGCAGGACTCGGTGGTCAGGCGGTGGGCGGTGAACTCACCCGGGGCTGCAGGATCCCGGGTGGCCAGGATCGCCTCGTACGCCGTGATCCCGCGGCCCAGCGGACGGCGCGTGAGGTCGGCCAGGTGGAAGTGGTCGGTCGACGGCGCGTAGGTGTCGACCAGCGTGCGCCAGTCCAGTTCGGCCGCCTCGTCGGCGAAGCCGCGCGGCAACCTTCGGCCGAACCGCTCGCCGAAGGGGCAGGAGGTCGTCCCGGTGGTGCACGGGGTGCCCGCTCGCGTGGCAGCGCCAGGGGAGCCCTTCGAGGAACCGGGTGCGGTGGTGGTGTACATGGTGTTCTCGTCTCAGACGTCGGTGTGGGGACCGACGGAGATCGTGCAACCACGCAACGGGGGTGCCGGTCTTCAGGCCCCGTTACGTCCGGTTACTACGAGAATCTTCCGCATGACCGAGAACTGTAGACCGCGGGGACGCACGGCGGCAAGCCGCCGCGGCCAGTGGCCGGGTT
>NZ_JAALEF010000099.1:0-1979 GCF_014145245.1 Dietzia sp. B44
GCGCACCCGCCCCCGGGCGCGGTCGGCGCCACGCGACCCCCTCCCGCCCGCTGGGCTCGCGGATCGCCCGCACCCTCGCCGCTCTGGCATCCGTGTTCTGCCTCCTGGTGACCGGCGTGGGCTGGTCGCTGTTCAACGGTCTGAGCTCCGACCTGTCCTCCGCCGGAGGTCTCGACGTGGGGGACGGCGGGCTCGACGGCGCCGTCGACATCCTCCTGGTGGGGACGGACAACCGCACCGACGCCCAGGGCAACGCGCTCAGCCAGGAGGAACTCGCCACCGTCCGGACCGGCGAGGACGAGGGCGAGAACACGGACACGATCCTGCTCATCCGGATCCCGGAGGACGGGAGTTCGGCCACCGCGATCTCGATCCCCCGGGACGTCTACGTGGAGACCCGGGACATCGGGGGCAGCAAGATCAACGGTGTCTACGCCGGATACAAGCAGACGTACCTCGATCAGGCCGTGGCGAACGACCCCGACGGTGCGCTCACCGAGCAGGACCAACGCGACGCCGTCCAGGCCGGCCGCAACGGGCTGATCAACACCGTCCGCGATCTCACCGGCGTGCAGGCCGACCACTACGCCGAGATCGGGTTGCTGGGATTCGTCCTGCTCACCGACGCCGTCGGTGGCGTGCCGGTGTGCCTGAACGAGGACGTCGACGAACCGCTGTCCGGCGCGAACTTCCGGGCCGGGGTCCAGACCGTGTCCGGCTCCGACGCCCTGAGCTTCGTGCGTCAGCGGCACGACCTGCCCGCGGGCGACCTCGACCGGATCGTCCGCCAGCAGGCGTTCATGTCCCAGCTGGTCAAGAAGACCCTGTCCGCCGGCACCCTCGCGGACCCGACGAAGCTCGGAGCGCTCGTCGACGCGGCCCGACGGTCGTTCGTCATCGACGAGAACTGGGACTTCGTGGACTTCGCGATGAAGCTCCAGGACATCAGCGGCGGGAACGTGCGGTTCGAGACCATCCCGGTCACGAGCATCGACTCCTTCACCGAGTGGGGCGAGTCCATCGTCACCGTCGACCCCGACCAGGTCGCGGAGTTCGTCGGCGGATTCGCCAGTACCGACGACGTGGAGGAGGAGCAGGAGCAGACCGGCACCCCGGGGGTGGACCCCGCCGCCGTGACCGTCTCGGTGGTCAACACCACCGCGATCGACGGTCTGGCGGCCCGGGTCTCCGGTTCCCTGTCCGAACTCGGGTACGCCGTCGGGGACCTGCTCACCGATCCGGCAGCGGCGTACACCTCCCACGTCGCCGCCGGTTCGGCCGACGACCCCTCGGCGTTCGCGGTCTCCGACGCGCTGGGCGGGTTGCCCGTCCAGGTGGATCCCGCGGTGCCCCCCGGGGCGGTCCGCGTGGTCCTGGCGGAGGATTACAGCGGTCCCACGGGGGACGCCTCCGCGACCGAGTCCTACTCCCCCGAGACCACCACCTACGCCCCGTTGCCACCGTCGATCGCGCAGCGTCCGACCTTCGACGCCGGTGGTTCGGACGTCCCCTGTGTGAACTGACCGAGCCGCACCCGACCGACCGTCCGGAGGACGACCCGTGAACACCGCCGCAGACACCGTGCTCCAGCCGCTCCTCGCAGCGGACCCGGGCGCCCCGCTGGTCACGCACTACGACCTCGGAGCACCGTCCCGGATCGAGCTGTCCGTGACCTCCACCGCCAACTGGGCCGCCAAGATCGCCGGGCTCCTGCGGGACGAGGTGGGCGTGGCCCCGGGTGACGTCGTGGTGTGCGACCTGCCGGCCCACTGGCTCACCGCCGGGGTGCTCCTTGGCGTCTGGTGGGCGGGGGCCGAGGTGCGGACCGGGCCGGCCGACGACGCCGTGGCGGTGATCACCACCGCCGACCGCCTGGAACGCCACCCGACCGATGTCGAGACGCTCCTCATGACCACCGACCCGATGGGCCGCCCGCTGGCCGCGGTCGGCGTGGACGTCCCCCCGGGCGTCGTCGACCT
>NZ_JAALEF010000100.1:0-7814 GCF_014145245.1 Dietzia sp. B44
CTACCGCGCCGCGGTCCCCGGGGCCGGTGACCCCCTCCCCGCCGAGGGCACCGTCCTGCGCCCGGGCGCCGACGTGGTCTCGAGCGCCCCGGAACTGGCCAGGCTCACCCTGAACATCGCGCAGACCCACCACGACGCCCGCGTCTCGGGCGCCGGCAGGTTGGTCTACGGCGGCCACACCATCGGACTCGCGCTGTCGCAGGCCACCCGGGCGCTGCCGACGATGCTCACCGTGCTCGGCTGGCACTCCTGCGACCACGTGGGCCCGGTCCGCGAGGGCGACACCCTGAGCAGCGAGCTCGTGATCGGGGCCTCGGTCGATCTCCCGGACGGGGGGACGGCGCTCGATCTCCGGTCGCTCGTCACCGCCCACCGGGCGGACGGTGACGCTCCCGTCCTGGACTGGTCGTACACGGTACTCATGCCCGGACGCCCGGATCGGGGATAATGGTTGTCATGAGTTCAGAAGGCGGCACGCGGCCGGGGGTGGGCCGCCCCAAGAAGACGGCGCTCCTGGTGGCCCAGCAGATCGTCGAGGACATCTCCCGTCGCGGGAACACCGTCGGCGACCGGCTGCCCCCGGAACACCTCATGCTCGAGCAGTACGGGGTCGGTCGCGGGACGCTCCGCGAGTCGCTGCGCTACCTGGAGCTGCAGGGCGTCCTCATGCTCAAGCCCGGGCCCGGTGGCGGGCCGATCGTGCAGCAACCGGACGGGGGGACTCTGGCCGCCACGTTGAGCCTGCTCCTGCAGTTCGAGAACGCCCCGTTCTCCACGATCATGGAGGCCCGCACGGCGTTGGAGCCCACCATCTCCCGTCTGGCCACCTCGCGGATCGACGACGCCGGACTGGCCGGACTCGCCGAGAACCTCCGCCAGACGCGGGAGCAGATGGGCGACCAGGCCGCGTTCTCGGCCCACTCCGAGCGATTCCACGAGCTGATCGCCTGGAGCTCCGGGAACGCGCTCTTCGGCTACCTCTTCGATGCGCTGAGCGGCCTGATCGCCGGAGCCTCGATGGGCATCACCTACCCCAGGCGGCAGCGCGAGTTGACGTGCGACATCCACGAGGAGATCTACGCCGCGATCGCCGACCGGGACGGCGACACCGCGTCCCGGTTGATGTCGGTCCACATCCACGAGCACACCACGTACCTGGAGAAGCGGTTCCACAGCGCGCTCGCGAGGCCGATCCGGTGGGACCTCGACGGTTGACCCGGGTCACCGGGCCGTGCCCGTCCGAGGCGGATCAGATGTGGCGGCCGCCGGTGATCTCGAGGACCGTACCGGTCATGTAGCTCGACATGTCGCTGGCCAGGAACAGCACGACCTGCGCGACCTCGGAGGGCTCGCCGGCCCGGCCCAGGGGGATCTCGGCCATCTTCTCGTCCCAGACGTGCTGCGGCATCGCCAGGGTCATGGCGGTGCGGATGAGCCCCGGCTGGATCGCGTTGACGCGCACGTTCTTGAAGGCGACCTCCTTGGCGGCGGCCTTGGTCAGTCCGACGATCCCCGCCTTGGCGGCGGAGTAGTTGGTCTGACCCTTCAGCCCGACCTTGCCGGAGATGGAGGAGACGTTGACGATCGCCCCTCCCCCGTGCTCCCGCATCCGCCCGGCGGCCGCGCGGGTGCCGTTCCACGTTCCCTTGAGGTGGATCGCGATGATGTCGTCGAACTGCTCCTCGGTCATCGTGCGCATCGTGGCGTCGCGGGTGACACCGGCGTTGTTCACGAACACCCCGAGCGGCCCGAACGCCTCCTCGGCCACGTCGATCAGGTGCTCGATCGCCGCCCCGTCACGCACGTCGCAGTTCACGTACCGTGCGGCGTCCTCGCCGCCCAGCTCGGTGACCGCGGCCGCGCCCGCCTCGTCGTCGATGTCCCCGATCACGACGCGCGCCCCGCTGTCGATGAACGTCCGCGCGATCTCCAACCCGATCCCGCGCGCGGCTCCGGTGACGACCGCGGTCCTACCCTCAAGAAGTCCCATGATGTGTGTCCTCTCCTCGTGCCCGCCCGGCCAGTTCGGCCAGGATCGCATCGGTGTGTCGGCCCAGTGACGGCACGGGCCCCATCGGTAGCTCTACGTCCGCGTAGGTGATCGGCGGGAGCAGGCCGCGGACGGGTCCGGCCGGGGTGTCGACCTCGCGCCACCGGTCCCGCGCCTCGAGCTGCGGGTGGTGGACCAGTCCGGCGACGTCGTTGAGCCGGGCCGCCGGGACACCGGCGTCGTCGAGTCGCGCGGCCAGCTCCTCCGAGTCGTACCCCCTGGTCAGGGACCCGATCAGTGCGTCCACCTCGGCCCTGCGCGCCACGCGGGCGATGTTGGTCGCGTACCGCTCGTCGTCGACGAGATCCGGCCGGTCCAACACGTCGCGGACCAGCGCCGCCCATCCCCGGTCGTTCTGCACCCCGATGAGCACCTGTCCGTCCCTGGTGGGGAAGGCGTCGTACGGGCAGATCGAGGCGTGCGACAGGCCCATGCGCCCGACCTGCCGGTCCGCGTACATCCGGATGTACATGGGGTGTCCCATCCACTCGGCTGTCGCCTCGAACATCGACACCTCGATCGTGGCACCGAGCCCGGTCCGCTCCCGGCGGAACAGCGCCGACTGGACCGCCGAGAGCGCATACATCCCGGTCGCGATGTCGGAGACCGGGACGCCGGTCTTGGTGGCGGTCTCGGGGGTACCGGTGATCGAGCACAACCCCGACTCGGCCTGGACGAGCATGTCGTAGGCCTTGCGGCCCGAGTACGGCCCCGCGTCGCCGTACCCGGAGAGGGTGACGACGACGAGCTCGTCCTTCCTCGACCGGAGCGCAGCGGCCCCCAGACCCAACCGGTCCATCGCCCCGGGTGCCAGGTTGCTCAGGACCACGTCCGCACGGTCGGCCAGCTCGAGCGCGACCCGCCGCCCGTCGTCGGAGGCCAGGTCGAGCTCGATCGACTCCTTGCCCCTGTTGAGCCAGACGAAGTGCGAGGCCAGGCCGTGGACGGTGTCGTCGTAGGACCGGGCGAAGTCACCCTCCCCCGGCCGCTCGATCTTGATGACGCGGGCGCCGAGGTCCGCGAGGTGACGGGTGGCCAACGGGCCGGCGACGGCCTGTTCGACCGCCACGACCGTGATCCCCTCGAGAGGGAGCGGCCCGCCTCCCGTCATCGTGCGGTGGCCTCGCGTGTCGCACCGCGCATGAGGCCGCCGCCGATGATCAGCCTCTGGATCTCGCTGGTCCCCTCGTAGAGGCGCAGCAGGCGGATGTCCCGGTAGATCCGCTCGACCACCACGCCCCGCATGTACCCGGTGCCGCCGTGGATCTGGACGGCCAGGTCGGCGACCTTCCCCGCCATCTCCGTGCAGAAGAGCTTGGCGACGGACGGGGCGATGCGTCGGTCCTCTCCCGAGACGTACTTGGCCGCGACCTCCCGGACCAGCGCCTGTCCGGCCATCACCCCGACCTGCTGGTCGGCGATCATGGCCTGGACCAGCTGGAAGTCGCCGACGGCCGTGCCCCCCTGCGTGGTGGTGGCCGCATGGGCCAGCGACTCGTCGAGCGCCCTTCTCGCCGACCCCACGGCGACGGCGGCGATGTGCACGCGACCGCGGGCCAGGGACGTCATCGCCGCGCGGTACCCGGCGTCCTCGTCTCCCCCCACCAGCGCCGAGGCGGGGACCCGGACACCACTGAAGTCCACCTCTGAGGTCGGGGCACCCTCCTGGCCCATCTTGCGGTCCTTCGGTCCCACCGTGACCCCGGCCGCGTCGGCGGGGACGAGGAACACCGCGATCCCCGGGCCACCGGCGTCCGCGGGGCGGGTCCGGGCGAACACGACGAACAGATCCGCCACCGGCGCGTTGGTGATGAAGCGCTTGGTGCCGTCGATGACCCAGTCGTCGCCGTCCCGGACGGCCCTGGTCGCCAGCCCGGCGGGATTGGACCCCGCACCGTCCTCGGTCAGCGCGAAGGACGCGATCACCTCGCCGGACGCGATCCGCTCCAGCCACTCCGCCTTCTGCTCGTCGGTGCCGAAGTTCACCAGGACCTGCCCGGCGATCCCGTTGTTGGTGCCGAACAGCGACCGCATGGCCAGGCTGGTGTACCCGAATTCCATCGCCAGCTCGACGTCCTGGGTCAGGTCCAACCCCAGGCCACCCCACTGCTGCGGGATCGCGTACCCGAACATCCCCATCTCGGCCAGCCCGGCCCGGATGTCGTCGGGGACGGCGTCGGCGTCGGCGATCTCCCGCTCCCGGGGCATCACCACGGTCCGGATGTAGTCGCGGGTCGTGGCGAGGATGGCCGCGAAGTCCTCCGCGTCGACCTCGGGCCCCACCGAGTCCGCCTGCTCGCTCATGACTGTGTCCTCTGTCGTCCGTGATGGCCCTCGCGGAACCACGATCCGGTGAAGTATGCTTCAAACTATTATCATCAATTACGGAGCGGGGCAATAGTCACCGCCGGACCCCCGGGAGCCACCGATGGCCGAATCCAGCGAGTCGCGACCGCTCAGCGGCATCCGCGTGGTCGAACTCTCCAGCTTCGTGGCCTCTCCCCTGTGCGGGCTCACGCTCGCCCAGCTCGGCGCCGAGGTCATCCGCGTCGACCCGGTGGGCGGCGCGGCGGACGTGCACCGCTGGCCGCTCGCCCCGGGCGGAACCTCGATCTACTGGACCGGCCTCAACAGGGGCAAGTCCTCGGTGACCCTCGACCTCCGTTCCGACGAGGGCCGGCAGGCGTTCCGGGAACTCGTCACCGCGCCCGGGGAGGGCTCGGGGATCCTCGTGACCAACTCCGCCGGCCGGGAGTGGATGAGCCATGAGCGTCTGGCCGCGGTCCGACCCGATGTCATCACCCTCGAACTGCTCGGACGTCGCGACGGCCGCCCCGGGGTCGACTACACCGTCAACGCCGCCCTCGGGTTCCCCGCGATCACCGGACAGGACGGCGGGCAGGGCGGTGGACAGGGCGGTGGACAGGTGGTCAACCACACCCTGCCGGCCTGGGACGTCGCCGCGGGACTCCACGCGGCGCTGGCGGTGGTCTCCGCCGTCCGCGAGCGGGAGAGGACCGGCCGGGGCCGACGCATCGTGCTCCCGCTGGACGACGTCGCACTGGCCACCGCCGGCGCGCTGGGCTACCTCACCGAACCGCAGCTCGACGGGTCCACCCGGCCCGCCGTCGGCAACTACGTCTACGGCACGTTCGGGAGGGACTTCACCACCGCCGACGGGGGCCGTGTAATGGTGGTCGCCCTGACCACCAGGCATTTCCACGACCTGGCGCGGGTGACCGGGACCCGGGACGCCGTTGACGCCCTCGAGTCGGCCACCGGCGCCGACTTCGGTACCGAGGCCGACAGGTACTCCTACCGGGAGGTCCTGGCCGCACTGTTCGCCCGATGGTTCTCCGCCCACACCACGGCGGAGGTCACCCGAGCACTGGAGGACTCGGTGGTACTGCACGAGCGGTACCGCACGTTCGACCAGGTGGTGACGGAGGGCGATCTCGAGGCCAACCCGCTGTTCGCTGCACTGGATCAGCCGGGGATCGGCTCGTACCTCGCGGCCGCGCACCCCGCGACCTTCGACGGCCGGCACCTGGCCACCGGTCCCGCGCCGGACCTCGGCGCCGACACCGATCGCCTCACCGCCGATCGCCCCCGCGCTCCGATCGACTCACCGCCGATCGCCCCACCACCGCAGGGACCTGAGTCATGACCCACAAACCCGCCGCCCGCGACGGTGTCCCCGTGTACCTCACGGAGGAGCGGCTCGCGATCCGCGATCTGGCCCGCGACTTCACCGCCCGGGAGGTCCTGCCGGTCGCGAACCGCCTCGACCCGGAGAAGGGAGACATCCCCGACGAGCTCCGGCAGAAGATGGCCGATATCGGCTTCTTCGGCATCATGATCGGCGAGGAGCACGGCGGGCTCGGCCTGGGCGTGTTCGAGTACTGCCTGGTCGCCGAGGAGCTCGCCCGCGGGTGGCTGTCGGTCTCCGGTCTCCTCGCCCGTGGCAACGGGATGGGCGGCGGGTTCACCCCCGATCAGGAGGCGCGCCTGCTCCCCCGCGTCGCCCGCGGCGAGTGGCTGGGCGCCTACGCGTTGTCGGAGGCCGAGGCGGGCTCCGACGTCGCCAACATCTCCTGCCGAGCCGTCCGCGACGGCGACGAGTGGGTGGTGAACGGCACCAAGATGTGGTGCACCTATGCCGACCAGGCGGACTACCTCGTGCTGTTCGCCCGTACCGACCCGGTCCGGGACCCGGCCAAGCCCCACCGCGGGATCTCCGCCTTCCTGGTGGAGAAGGATCGCGGCGTGTTCCCCGCGGGCATCACCGGCAACCCCGTCCGCAAGATCGGATACTTCGGCTGGCAGACCTGGGAGCTGTCCTTCGACGACTTCCGGTTGCCCGCCTCTGCGCTGCTCGGCGGGGAGGGCAGGGGCTTCTACCTGGCGGTCTCCGGCCTGGAGGTCGGTCGCGCCCACACCGCCGCCCGCGCGATCGGCCTGGCCCGCGCCGCGCTGGAGGACTCGATCGCCTACGTCGCCACCCGCGAACAGTTCGGCCGACCGATCGGCGAGTTCCAGTACCTCCGCTTCGAGATCGCCCGGATGGCCGCCGACATCGAGGCCGCGCGCCAGCTCATGTTCTCGGTGGCCACGGCCATCGACTCCGGGCGTCGCTGCTCGCTCGAGGCCGCCATGTGCAAGCTCGTGGCCACCGAGATGGCCGAGCGGGTGACCTCCCAGGGCGTCCAGATCCACGGCGGGGCCGGGTACACGACCGACTTCCAGGTGGAGCGGCACTGGCGCGACGCCCGGCTGACGCGCATCTTCGAGGGCACCAGCGAGATCCAGATGCGGATCATCTCGGATGAACTCCTCGGCCGCGACCACTGAGTACAGTCGCCACCATGAAGGCTGCGGTGTGCGTGGACACGGAATCCCCCCTGGTGCTCGAGGACATCCCGATCCCCGAACCCCGGGAGGGCGAGGTCCTGATCCACAACACGGCCTGCGGGGTGTGCCACACCGACCTCCACGTGATGAAGGGCGAGGTGGGGTTCCCGCTCCCCGGGGTCCTGGGGCACGAGGTCTCCGGAGTCGTCGCCGAGGTCGGCCGTGGCGTGACGGCGGTCCGCCCGGGTGACCGCGTGGTGGGCTCGTTCATCATGCCGTGCGGGTGGTGCGAGAACTGCGCCCGCGGGATGGAGGACCTCTGCGCCACCTTCTTCGAGTACAACCGCCTGCGCGGGACCCTGTACGACGGCGAGACCAGGCTTCACCGCGCCAACGGAGAGCCGCTGTCCATGTACTCGATGGGCGGCCTGGCGGAGTACAGCGTCACGCCCGCCACCGCGGTGTTCACCCTCCCCGAGGAACTGGATCTGGCGGATTCGGCGATCCTGGGGTGCTCGCTGTTCACCGCCTACGGTGCCGTGCGGAACGTCGGGGACGTCCGGACCGGTGAGTCGGTCGCGGTCGTGGCCGTGGGCGGCGTCGGGCAGAACATCGTCCAGCTGGCCGCGGTGAGTGGCGCCGAATCCGTCATCGCCGTCGACGTGGACGAGGAGAAGCTCGCCCTGGCGCGGCGCATGGGTGCGACCCACACGATCAACTCGCGCGAGGTCGATGCGACCGAGGCGGTCATGGAGATCACCGGGGGCCGGGGCGTCGACGCCGCCTTCGAGGCGCTGGGCTCGGCCGCCACCACCCGCCAGGCCACGGACATCACGCGGGAGGGCGGCAGGGTCGTCGTGGTGGGCATCCCGCCGGCCGGGACGGTGCTGGACGTCGACCTCGCGCGGGTCGT
>NZ_JAALEF010000101.1:0-8144 GCF_014145245.1 Dietzia sp. B44
TACTTCATCGGTGAATTGAGGCTTAGATGCCGCGGGCAGTGGGATCTACTCATCTCTCCTGATTCGCAGACTTGACGGAATCCACATTATCGGCGTTAACATGACGGAAGTATCAGTAGCTGCGGTTACTGCCGTTTACCTGCGATAATTCCGCGGGTGTGGCGCGACGGTGAGGTCGTCCTGCTCCGCGCTGAGGACCTGGCGGCTATTCGGGGCGGGCGATGGGTTTGTCGTCCTGATTAGGTGGTGTCGAAGTCGACCTCGACTCGGAATACATCGGCTCGAAGCCAGGAGATCGTGAGTTCCACGGGGTGGTGGTTGCGTGCGGCGGCATCGGTGCGGGACCGGATAGAGATGACCGGTGGGCGGCCGCTCAGTTCGAGGTGCTCGGCGACGTGGGGTGGCGCCGGGTCGATGGCGACGCCGAACCATCCGCGCTCGGGTTCCAGCTTGTAGTGGGTGGCCAGGGTGTCGTGCAACGAGCCGGCAGGGTCGAGGATCTGGGGTAGGTCGGGGACGAGTTGGGGGTCGAGGTAGGTGTCTGCGTAGCCGACGAGCTCGTGGTCGATGTATCGGTTACGGGAGAGTGCGAGCAGTTGTCTGCGTGCTCCCACTTTCATGCGGTCACGGACCTCGGCGGGTGGGGTCTCGAGTCGCCACCCGGTGGTGCGAACGTCTGGGGCGAATCCGGCTTTGCGGACGCTTGCGCTCCAGGACGGTGGGATGTGTCGACTGATGGTGTAGTCGATGCGTCGGGACACGAAGGTGCCGCTGCCCTGCCGACGGCGCACGAGATAGCGCCTCTCCAGCTCGGTCAGTACGGCTCGGGCGGTGAGCCGGCTGACGCCCAAGGTGCGGGCTAGTTCGTCTTCTGACGGGAGCCGGGTGCCGACGGGCTGGTCGGCGATCTGCTCGGCGAGTGCGTCGGCGGCGGAAAGGTACACCGGTACCCGAGGACTGGTTTTGACGGGTGCGGCGTCGCTGATGGGCGTGATCATACTGCGGGAACGGAGGAGGTCGACGGTTTCCGCGGGTCGTTGACGGCTCCGTCGGGCACTTTTCCCGCGAGTGATTGCAGGATGGATCTCGCCGCGTGCTCCTCGATCGCCAAGCGTGCCGACGCGACCGCAGATCCGAGGTGCGGGGTGAAGAGGGTATGGCTCGTCAGTTCCATCAGGTCCGGGTGCAGGCCGCTGGGGCGGTCGGGTCGGGAGAGGTCCTCGAATTCGAACACGTCTGCGGCATATCCGCCGAGGTGTCCGCTGCGCAGGAGTTCGGCCACTGCGCCTTCGTTCACCACTGAGCCTCGTCCGACGTTGACCAACAGCGCTCCAGGTTGCATCGATGTCATCGCCTCGTGGTCGAGCAGGTGCAGTGTGTCCGCCGTCAGGGGGGCGCAGACCACCACGGAGTCGCTGTGCTGCAGAAGCTCGGCGAGTTCCACCCGTTCCATACCGATCGACGCCGCGGTTGCGGACGGCACCGGATCGGGGTCGTGGTAAAGAAGTCGGGGATTGAATCCGGAGAGCATTTGCGCCACGGCCCGGCCGAGTACGCCGGCGCCCACGATGCCAATCGTGGAGCCGACGAGTGTGCGTCCGTAGAGCACCGGCCGCCAGCCGCGGAAACCGGCTCGCACGGTGCGGTCACCGGTCGCCACGTGTCGAGCGAGGCCGATCAGCAGCCCGACTGCCAATTCGGCGGTGGGTTCGGTGAGTAAGTCCTCGACTCGGGTGAGCCAGATGCCGCGCTCGGTGCAGGCGCTAACGTCGATGTTGTCGTAGCCCTTGAGTGCGCCGGCGACCACCTGCAGTCGCGGGCAACCGTCGAGGAACTGCGCGGTGATCCGGTCGGGCATGAACGCCATCAGCCCGTCGGCGTGTGCTACTCGGCGTTTCAGTTCGGATGCCGGGAGGCTGTCGTCTTGCTGGTTCGGCACCACGTCGCACTCGCGGCCGAGCATGTCGAGGATCTGGGGATGCACCCGGTGGGTGAGGACGACCACCGGGCGCGCGGACGCGTTTGTCATTGGAACCTTCTTCGTAATGCTCCGCCGAGGGCGTCGACCACGGTGACGGTGGCGAGGATGACGAGCAGGATTGCGGAGACTTCCTGGTACTGGAGGGTGCGGAGGGCGGCGATCAGCTCGAATCCGATGCCGCCGGCGCCGACGACGCCGACGACTACCGAGGCGCGGAAGTTGAGCTCCCACCGGTAGACGGTGACGTCGGCCATTTGGGGCAGCACCTGCGGCAGGATGCCGTGCAGGATCACTTGTGCCCGGGTGGCTCCGGCGGCGCGGGCGACCTCGACGGATGCTTGATCGGCGCGTTCGATGGAGTCGGCGAAGAACTTTCCGACCATGCCGGCGGAGTGGATACCCAGTGCCAGGGCACCGGGAAGGGCGCCGAAGCCGACGGCGGCGACGAACACGATCGCCATGATCAGCTCGGGCACCGATCGCAGGGTGTTGAGGACCAGGCGCGCGACCGCGTAGACGGTGGGGTGCGGGGAGGTGTTACGGGCCCCGAGCAGCGCGAGTGGGACCGACAGCAGGACCGCCAGTGCGGTGGCCGCGATACTCATCGACATCGAATCCCACAGTGGGCCCCACCACCGGTTGATGTTGGTGAAGTCCGGGGGCCACATGTCGCCCAGGAGGTCGGCGATGTCGGCCAGTCCGGTGATCATCCGTTCGCCGTCGAGTAGTCCCACCGCCCAGACGCACACCAGCACCAGGACGCCGACGACGCCCATGGCGGCGCTGTTGCGCCCCCAGCCAATCCACACCCGACGGGAGATGTCCCGGTACTGTTCGTCCCGCCGTTCCTCGACGGGGTCCGGCAAAGTGTCGGCGGTCACTGGTAGTCCGCCAGGTCGATGTCCAGCAGGGGCGCAAGGTCGCGCACCGCGTCGTAGTCTTGATCGGTCACCGGTCCGAAACCGGCGGCCTCGAACGCCTCGAGCACGGCATCGTCGTCGAGTTCTAAAAACGCCGCCCGCACCTTTGCCTTGAAGTCCTCGGGCAGGTTCGTCTGCATAGTCCACGGGTAGTTGTAGTAGGGCTCGGACTCCTGGACGGTCACGACCACCTCAGGGTCGATGGTCCCGTCTCGGACCATGCGCTCGTAGATGGGCAGGCTCATTCCGCCCGCGTCGGCGTTGCCGTTCTGCACTGCCAGCGCCACCGCGTCGTGGGCGCCGACGTGCTGTTCTTCGTAATCGCCGTCGTCGACGCGCAGGCCCGCTTCCTCGGCGAGCATGGCCTTGGGTATCAGGTGGCTGGAGGTGCTGGCCGGGTCTCCCCACGCGACGGTCTTGCCAGCGACGTCGCCGAGTGTGGTGATGCCGGAGTCGGCATTAGCGAGAAACACCCCTTGGTAAGTAGGGGCCGCGCCTTCTTCCTCCTGCAGCGCGGCGAAGGGCTCGATGTCGGCCTTCTCCTGGGCGAGCACGTAGGACAATGGCCCGAAGTAGGCCAGGTCCAACCGGCCGCGGGTCATCGCCTCGATCATCGAGGAGTAGTCGGTGGTGACGATGAGTTCGACCTCGACGCCCAACTCGTCCTCTAGGTATTCCTTGAGCGGTTCGTTGTCCTGGATCACTTGAGACGCGTTCTCGTCGGGCAGCAGAGCCACGCGGAGGGTCTCAGGCACCTCGCCGGCGGCAGGCTCGGAGGTGGAACCGGAGCCGCAGCCGGTGAGAACAAGCGCGAAAGAAATCAGCGCCGCCAGGGCGGCAACTGTGGAACGGGCTGGTCTAATCATTGTGAAGAACTCCAGGATCTGGTGAATGTAATTCGGGTGATGCGAACAGCTTCCGGTCAGCGAGGTGGCCGGTGACAGTACTGGCGACGGTGTCGCCGTCGGATTCCTCAGTGACGCCTTCGTAGATGAGTCGAATGGCGTCATCGGTGACATCGGACACGGGGCTGTCATGCACGATCTCGCCGTGTGCGAGGCCGACGATGCGGTCGGCGTGCTCAAGGGCCAGGTCGACTTGGTGGAGGCTGGCGACGAGTGTGATGCCGTTGTCGTGACAGACACGGCGCAACAGCGCCATCACCCGGACTGCGGTGGCCGGGTCGAGGCTGGCAACCGGCTCGTCGGCGAGGATCAGCTGCGGCTGTTGGGCGAGTGCGCGGGCGATGCCGACGCGCTGCTGCATGCCGCCGCTGAGATTGTCGACCCGGGTGAGCGCGTTGTCGAGCAGACCAACCTGGTCGAGCGCCTCGAGGGCGATGCGCTCGTCGGCGCGACCAGCGGGCAGGAGACCGTGCCAGAAACTGTGGTAGCCGACTCGGCCGAGCAGCACGTTGCGCAGCGCGGTGTACCGCGGGACCAACTGGTGGTGCTGGAAAACCATGCCAGTGCGCCGGCGATGCCGTCGTAATGCACGGCGCGAGTCCAGTGCCGGGAGACCGGCGGCACGCACAGTCCCGGTGGTGGGCTGCACGAGCAAATTTATGCACCGCAGCAGCGTCGACTTGCCGGCTCCCGAAGGACCGAGCAGCACGGTCACCTGCCCGGCCTCGATCGTCAGGTCGGTTCGGCGCAGCGCCTGCACGCCCCCCTTGTAGGTCTTGCTCACCTCGACGAGATCGATCATGAGAACCCCTCTGTAGGACTTGGTCGAACACCCCGAAACCTATAGAGGACTTATGAACGGACGATCAGGGTTGAGAGAACGGTGAGTGAACCCCGTCCGACCATCCGATGCCGGTGAACGACCGATGACTTCCGCGTTCATGCGACGGCCATAGGGCCCTGTCAGAATGTGTCGTCATGACCTTCGGAAACTCGTGCTGGCCGCCGACAGATTTCGTGATCGGCCACGTCACTGCGGTGCTACCCGATCGGGTGGAGGACAACGCAAGAGTGGTGGTGCGCGAGGGTCGGATCGCCGAGGTGGGCCCACACCCGCCGGGTGCCGGCTGCACCCTGGACGCCCACGGCGCCCACTTGCTGCCGGGCCTGGTCGACGTCCACACCGACATCCTCGCGCGGGAGACCCGGCCGCGACCGGGCGTCGTCCTAGACCCTGCCTTCGCACTGACGTCGGCGGGCGGCCGTCTACGCGCGGCAGGAATCACGACCGCCTTCCACGGCCTTGCATTCCAGGAGCACTCCATCGTGGGAACGACGATCGGTTCCCCCGCTGCCGCAGAATTGTCCGATTCGCTGCGTCATGCCGACGACACCCAGGTCGACCACCAGGTCTTGCACCGGTTGGACGCCCGCTGCGAGTACGGCCGGACGCTGCTCGCAACGGAGCTGGCCGCACTCGACGACTCCGCGGATTCTGAAAGGCTTCGGAGCATCACCACACCGGATGATTCCCAACGCGCACGGGTGCCGATCGTCTCGCACGAGGACCACACACCGGGGCAGGGGCAGTTCGCCGACCCCACGACCATGCAGCGGTGGCTGATCACCAACGAGGGTATGACCGAGGCCGCTGCGGTCGACCACGTCGATCGGTGGCGTCGCACCCGCGCCGAACGTCTCACCGTGCGAGACCGCGCCCTCACGTGGCTGGGCGACCTGGCCCGAGCCGGACACATCCGGCTCTTCGGCCACGACCTGGCCACCCCGGAAGACGTCGCGGCTGCCGCCGACCGCGGCTGCACCGTGGCGGAGTTCCCAACGACCCTGGACGCCGCCCGTGCCGCCCGCGACCGAGGCATGCTCGTCGTTGCTGGCGCCCCGAACGTCGTCCGTGGCGGCTCCCACACCGGGAACGTCTCGGCAGCCGAGCTCGTCGTCGCCGGTGTGGCCGACTCCCTGGCCAGTGACTACCTTCCCTCCTCTATGCTCCCAGCCGCAGTGCGACTTGTGCGCGACGGCGTCCTCTCACTCCCACACGCCGTTCGACTGATCACCTCAGGCCCGGCCGCCTGTGTCGGTCTCTGCGACCGTGGCGCGCTGACCGAAGGCTTCCGAGCCGACCTCGTCCTGACTGACCTCAGCAAGACTTGGCCCGTCGCCCACGTCATTTCGACTCAGTCGCATACCGCTGCTCGCGAGTAGCTCGGATTCAGCGGCAGTAGGCCACGAGGACTGTCACCGCTTCGGCTGTCTCACACCAGTCCGGCGGAGGTCAAGCACCGATGACCTGATGCAACTCCCCGCCTGACCGCAAGCGAAGGATCAGAAACGAGTTACACCACCACACGGGGCTTGACCGGACTCTCGACTGACCACGGCGTCGAGGGGAGCGAACCTTCCTCGGACGTCACACCGAAAATGACCGCACACGCAGTCCGCGCTGTCAGCGGCAATCGGTCGCCCACTGACCAGCAAGCATGACGGAATATGACATTATCGGCGCGAGAAGACCGCGTTAGTGAAAGCGTCACTCAAGCGTTCGGAGCTGGTGAGTGAGTCGGGGCATCTCTCGGGCGCTGGTGGCCAGCCTTCGGCATCTCGCCTCCGCCCTCGGCGTCACCGAGGCCCAGATCGTCTTACCTACCAGTATCACTCGCGTTTTGGTCCTCGACCGAGTAGACGAGACGCGCGCCTCCCCAAGGCCCGCGCGCCAATCTTCGCTGCGAGCACTCGCTGACCGCCCGAAGCGGGCATTATCTCCAGCGGTGTAATCGGGGACTGCCAGAACACTTCTCCCAGTCCTGCATGTGCTGCCCAGTTGACGCGCATGCAGATATCGGCGACGTAGGAGTAGGACTCGTAACCAATCAAATTCGTGCGTCCGTTATCAATCCAAACGTGAGAAGCGAGCACTCCGATTCCTCGATCGAAACGAGTGCCACCGTCGAGTGCCATCGCGCGGTACGCCAACGAAGCAGACTCTTGGCGAGCAAGCATCAGCCGGGTATCCACCAGGTCGTCACCGTCTAAGAAGGCTGCAAACTCCGGAGGCGGCGCAAACCCAGCCTCTGCCATCCAACAGCCGAAGTTTTTCACTGCGTAGCTCCCGAGGAACCGAGCCGACTCTTGCCATGACCCGCCGTAGACCTGTCGCCAATCCAACGACTGAGCCCGGGAAAGTTCGTCTGCATTCGACTGAACAAAATTGACGTACACGTCGTAAGCCTCGTCAAATGGTTGGCTTCGCTCGTTATTGCACTTGCGGCAGAGGATCTTCGAAAATTTCACGGCTTTGCTGTTCGGGCCGCGTATTGAGTACAGCTTCTCGCCACTACGACCAAGATAGAGCCCTTCGTCGCCCCACATCCGGCGAAGAACGCTTGCCTTGTGACGATGCTCCTGACTGTCCGCGATGCTCCCGCACCACCAGCAGACCCCCGTCTGGTCCTGGCGCAGGCCCTCAAGAGCAGCCTGGTCTGCCGGTCTCGGTTCTGTCATACGACAAGTATGGCGGTGAAGCCGTCGCTCGAACGCCCACGAGCTGAGCAACTTGGAACGGCGAGCTACACCCGGACCCGCGATCACGGGTCTCTCACGTGAAGGAGAAGCCCAGCTGTCCTTCGTCGCCCTCATCGAAGCCGGGCTGTGCACTCGAATAATCTGGCCTGCGTTGGGAGTCCTTTGTCCCGTCCGGCCAGACGGCACCGGCGGAGGCAAGCATGTCTCGAGACGCCAGCGAGACGGACATGATCTCATCCAGCAGTTCCACCTGCGCTTCCTCGAGCCCGACCAGGCGGGTGAGCACCGACAGCAAGTCAAGAAGCTCGCTGGTCCACTCGGGCGGCCAAGACGAGACATGTACATCGTCGAGGGGACTGGACTTCTTTCCTCCTGGTTCGGCCTTGCGGTAGCCGAACCACGACCGGAGCACGTTCTTTCCTCCCACGGTGTACTCCCACACCGCAGGACTCACCGGGCCGAATGCGCCACCACCGAGTCGCACCTCACCCGTGGCCTCATTGAATATCATCTCGGATGGCATCTCAGCTATCGCCGCTAAATTCATCACCCGACGAGAATCTCCAGCCGCGAGCCGCACATCGCCGGCTGGACGCCCGGACTCTGGGTCAACGAACGTAGCGCCATAGGTGTGCAGCCAGGCAACCTCCATCCCGAGCGTGACGGCTCGTTCGAAGAGCTCCGGACTGGTCGTAAACGGCACTCGGATGCCCGGGGTAGTCAGCTCGTCTGCGAAACGCGCGGTAAACCCGGGATGGGAGAGCACCCCCGCTAGCCCCGCTGATTCATGGAGTGTGA
>NZ_JAALEF010000008.1:0-4890 GCF_014145245.1 Dietzia sp. B44
CCCGCGACGCCTCGGCGCTCGACCAGGCCGCCGGGATGGTCGCGGACCGCCTGGGGATCCCCGGTGGTGGGCCGCGGCCCGCACCCGTCCCGTCGACCTCCCAGCACCTCGCGGGGTCGGCGCGGATCGGTGAGGTGGTCGACGATTCCGGCCGGGTCCTGGGCTGCGAGGGTATGCGGGTGGCCGACGCGTCGGTGTTCCCGGTGCTGCCGCGGTGCGGCCCCTATCTCTCCGTTCTCGCGGTGGCCGAGGACCTCGCCGCGCGGGTGGTCGCCGGGAGCTCGTGGTAGAACCGATATGAGAACACGTTCCACCGCCGAGGTGGGAGTGCGGGCGGAAGGGCCACCATGACGAGTAGCGAGATCGAGACCCGCAGTGATCACCCCCACGCCGCCGAGCCCCGGTCCTTCACGCTCGCCGGTGCGGCCGGGATGCTCGTCGGCGACGTGTGGGAGCCGCTCGGTGATGCGGATCCGGTCGACGAGATCCTCATGCTGCACGGCGGGGCGCAGACCCGGAACTCGTGGAACCGCGCCGCCCGGCGACTCGCGACCGAGGGGTACCGGGTCACGACGATGGACGCGCGGGGCCACGGTGACAGCGACTGGGCGGCGGACGGGGACTACGACATCCATCGCATGGTCGACGATCTCGAGCTGATCGTCGCCGCCCGCTTCCCCGGCCGGCTGCCGGTTCTCGTGGGCGCCTCGCTCGGTGGATTGACCGGACTGCTGGCGCTGGGGACCGCCAAGCCCGTCGCCCGGGCGCTGGTGCTGGTGGACGTCACCCCGAAGATCGAGGCGAAGGGCGTCCAGCGGATCGGGGAGTTCATGCGGTCGGGGCTGGACGGGTTCGCGGACCTGGAGGCCGCCGCCGAGGCGATCGCCGCCTACCAGCCTGGTCGTCAGCGCCCGACGAACCTGGACGGACTGCGCAAGAATCTCCGCCAGAAGGGCGACGGCCGGTGGTACTGGCACTGGGACCCGCGCTTCGTCGCGGGCGCCACCGGGGACAACGCCGAGATCGGGAACGACTACTTCGAGGGGATCGTGCCCCACGTCACCGAGCCGACCATGCTCATCAGGGGGTCGCGATCGGACATCGTCAGCGACGAGTCGGTGGCCCACCTGCTGCGACACCTCCCGCACGCGTACACCCACGAGGTCGCGGACGCCGGTCACATGGTGGCCGGGGACGACAACGCGGTCTTCCTGGACCAGCTCGAGTGGTTCCTGGCGGAGATCCTCGGATCCCCGCCCCGCCCGGGGGCGCGGGGGGAATAACCCCGATCGGGCGACGTTGTTCCTCACTGCACGACCTTGAATACCCACACGGGTATGGTCCGTGCGAGAAGGTCGTCGCAGGCGCGGGCTGTCCGTAGGCTGGCGACGAGAGACGACGGGACGAGAGCCGCCCCGTCCCGCTAGGAGGGCATTCGTATGACCACCGTCGACATCACGACCGCCGACTTCGAGAAGACCGTCACCGACAACGACATCGTCCTGGTGGACTTCTGGGCCGAGTGGTGTGGCCCCTGCAAGGCCTTCGGGCCGGTGTTCGAGAAGGTCTCCGGCAAGAACCCCGAGCTGACCTTCGCGAAGGTCGACACCGACGCGGAGCAGCAGCTGGGCGCGATGCTGCAGATCCAGTCGATCCCCACGCTCATGGCGTTCCGCGAGGGCATCGCCGTGTTCCGTCACTCCGGTGCGATCCCGGAGCAGGCGCTCGACGACCTGGTCGAGCAGATCAAGGGGCTCGACATGGACGAGGTCCGCAAGGCGGTCGAAGAGGCCCAGGCCCAGCAGGGCGACGCCCAGGGCTGAGTCGGCCCACTCCCTCCGGCGCGCCCGCGCGCGGAAATTGGAACAGGTTCTCGGTTTGACGATCCCCGGTGGACCGATGCGGATATCGTGATGAGAACACGTTCCAGTGACGGGATCACCCCGTCGCGCCCGGAGGGAGTCGAATGAAGACCAAGGCCGCCATCGCCCGAGAGCTGGGCAAGCCGTTCGAGATCGTGGAGGCCGAGCTCGACGGCCCCCACTTCGGCGAGGTGCTCGTCAAGTGGAAGGTCGCCGGTCTCTGCCATTCCGACCTCCACATCACCAGTGGTGACCTGCCCGGGCGACTGCCGATCGTCGGCGGGCACGAGGGCGCGGGCGTCGTCGAGGCGGTAGGCCCCGGCGTGACCCACGTCCAGCCCGGCGACCACGTGGTGGGGTCGTTCATCCCGGCCTGTGGCAAGTGCTCCGCCTGTGCGCGCGGCATGACCAACCTGTGCGACGGCGGACTCAACGGCACGATCGGCGAGATGGCCGACGGCCGGTACCCGTTCGCCCTCGCGAACGGCGAGACCGCCGGCGCCATGTGCACCCTCGGCACGTTCTCGCAGTACACCGTCGCCAACATGAACTCGGTGGTCAAGGTCCAGGACTGGATCCCCTTCGAGGTCGCGGCGCTCGTCGGCTGCGGCGTCACCACCGGCTGGGGATCGGCCGTCTACTCAGCCGACGTCCGGGCCGGTGACACCGTCGTCGTCTTCGGCATCGGCGGCATCGGCATCAACGCGATCCAGGGCGCGAAGCACGCCGGCGCGCGATTCATCCTGGCCATCGACACGGACGAGTCGAAGCTGGCCAAGGCCACGGAGTTCGGCGCCACCCACGTCTACTCGGACGTCGACCAGGCCAAGGCCGAGCTTCCGGGCCTGACCTGGGGGAACATGGCCGAGAAGGCCATCATCACGATCGGCGTGGCGGACGCTAAGGTGACCGCCGACGCCACCGACATGGTGGGTAAGCGGGGGGTCGTGGTCCTCACCTCCATGGGCGGCCTCGACAACCAGTCCATCAACCTCACCGGGCTGTTCGTCTCCCAGTACGAGAAGGTCATCAAGGGGTCACTGTTCGGGTCGGCCAACGCCTTCCACGACATCCCCAACATCCTGCGGCTGTGGGACGAGAAGCAGCTCAAGCTCGACGAGCTGATCACGCACCGCTTCACGCTCGATCAGGTCAACGAGGGCTACGAGATCATGGAGTCCGGCGGCGACGGCATGGTCCGCGGGATCATCGTCCACGACGACTGATCCCCTGCGACTCCGCCGGCACGGCCGGCGCTGCGGGCACGACCGCGGCAACCGTGGGCCCCGGTTCCCCTCGAGGGGGTGGACCGGGGCCCGCTCCGTACACCGGACTGGACAGCGATACCCCCACGGGTACACTGGGGTCCGGATCGACATCCGCATCCGCGAGAGAGCAGGAGGGCCCGAGATGGCTGACGACGAGGCGAGGACGCAGGTGCTCAACCGCCTGCGCCGGGCGCGGGGACAGCTCAACGCGGTGATCGACATGGTCGAGCAGGAGCGCCCCTGCAAGGACGTCGTCACCCAGCTGGCGGCGGTCTCCAAGGCGCTGGACCGCGCCGGGTTCAAGATCATCAGCTCCAACATCCAGGAATGCCTCGCGGGCGACGGCGAGACCGGCGAGGACGGGATCACCGTGGCCGAGCTGGAGAAGCTCTTCCTCTCGCTCGCCTGACCGCTCCCCGGGGCCGTGGGATGCTGGCCCCGGTACGCGGAAGACATCACCCGACCACAGACGTGAGGACTGCGACATGGACGTCGGAATCGGTACGTACACGGCGATGGGATTCGACGAGGCGGTGGAGGCGACCCGCGAGGCGCTCGCCGACCGCGGCTTCGGGATCCTCCACGAGATCGATCTCACCGCCACGCTCAAGAAGAAGATCGACAAGGACATCGAGCGCGTCCTGATCCTCGGGGCGTGCAACCCCGGGTTCGCCGGTGAGGCGTTCGACGTGAGCAAGGAGGTCGCGCTGCTGCTGCCCTGCAACGTCGTGGTCCGCGAGTCCTCCGGGGGCTGCGTCATCGAGGCACAGAACCCGGCGCTGCTGGCACAGGTCATCTCGGGCGGCCTGCAGGACATGGCCGACGAGTTGTCCGCGCAGATGCGGTCGATGATGAAGGACCTCACCCGCTGAGTAACCTGGGGGCATGACCCAGGAGCCGCACACCGACCCGCGGGCCCTCGCTCAGCAGAGACTGGAGGCGATGGTGGGGCGGGGAGAGCTGTCCCTCGCCGAGTTCTCGGACCGGGCCGCCAGGATCTGGTCCGCGACCTGCCCCGCCGAGCTGGAGGTGGCCCTGAGCGGACTGCCGCTGGGTCCCGGCGCGGGGCCCACCCCTTCCTCGACGCAGCCACCGGCCACCCGGCCGTCAGGGGCGATCACCGTCGACGAGAGCCGGAAGAAGACCTCGGTCTTCGACACGCTCAAGCGGGAGGGTCGGTGGTCCCTCCCGGACGACTACCGGCTCACGTCCTGGATGGGCGAGATCTACCTCGACGCCCGTGAGGCCGTGGTCGACCGCCCGCGCACCCACATCCAGCTCGACCTGTGGGCCGCCAACGCCAAGATCCTGCTGCCCCCGGGAGTCTCGGTCGCGGTGACCGGCAATCGGACGTGGTCCGAGCTCAAGATCGACGAGGGCCGCTACGACATCCGTGGTGGCCCGCATCTGGACTTCGAGATCAACGGTTTCATGGCCGGCGTGAAGATCAAGATCCTCGCGGCGGGGGAGCGGATCCCCAAGACGTGGAAGTGGTTCTAGGCGGTTCGACCGCGCCGCCGCCACACCGTGTGCCGGTGCCGGACCTCGTCGTCGTGCCCCTCGACGCGGCTCCGCGGATCGGTGATCCACTCGCCGACCTCGACCCGCTCCCACGTCCCGTCCAGCTCCGGGGCCAGCACGGTCCCCGGGGCGTCCGCGTCGATCTCGGTGACCAGGCACTCGTCCGCCGCGCCCACCGCGGCGGCGTAGATCTGGCCGCCGCCCATCACTACCGCGTCGGGGCCGGCCGACGCCAGCGC
>NZ_JAALEF010000102.1:0-6500 GCF_014145245.1 Dietzia sp. B44
GGCCGCCGGGATGGCGGTGCTGACCGCCCTCGGCGTCCCCGGACTGGACGTCGGCGTGGCCGCGGACGCCGTCGACGTCGAACTCGAGGGCCTGGGGCCCGATCTCGCCACCCCCGTCAACCCGGCCAAGCTCCTCGCCACCGCGGTCGCCGGTTCGGACCCGCTCGTCTGGATCCACTCGGATCCGTTGTCCGCGGCCTACTGCGACAGGGCGGTGGCCGCGTTCTGCGACGCCGGCCGGGTCACGGCGACCTCCTCCGTCACCGACGCCGTCCGGTCGCAGGCCGAGCGCGCCCGAGGGCTGCCCGCCGTGGACCCCCTCGCGAGTCTGTTCCACGACGACCAGCTCGACGGTGAACGCGAGGACAGGACCATCCGGCACCTCGGTATGGTGCTCAGCGCGGACGAGGAATTCGTCCGCCTGGCCGCGGGCCCGCTCGCGGACGTCGAGTGGATCTCCGATCGTGGTCGGGACACGGTCGGTGCCACACCGGCCCCGTTGAGCGGAAAGGTGGCCGCGCTCATGGCACGGACCGAACTCTCCGCCGCGTACCTGCTGGTGGGGGGGCTCTAGAACCGTGGTCGCTCTCACCCCGGTCGTCCAGGCGTACGCATGGGGCTCGCGGACGGCGCTCCCCGAGTTGTGCGGAACCCACTCCCCGGCACCGCACCCGGTGGCCGAGCACTGGTTCGGCGCCCACGACTCCGGCTCGTCGCTCTGCGCCGACGGGCGGGGGTTGGACGCGCGGATAGCCGCCGACCCCGAGGGAGAGCTCGGGGCGCGGGTGGCCGCGGAACACGGGGGCGGACTGCCGTTCCTGGTCAAGCTCCTGTCCGCCGAGCAGGCGCTCTCCCTGCAGGCGCACCCGTCCCCGGAGAGGGCGAGGGAGGGTTTCGCCGCCGAGGACGCGCGGGGGATCGCCGTCCACGCCCCGGATCGCAACTACCGCGACACCAACCACAAGCCCGAGATCCTGGTGGCCCTGACCGAGTTCCACGCGCTGGTCGGATTCCGCCCCGTGCCCCGTACCGTGGCGTTGTTCGACGCCCTCGACGTGCCGGCCCTGCGACCCTACCGCGACATGCTGGACGGCCAGCCGGACGCGGAGGGCCTCCGTGCGGTGTTCACCACCTTCGTGACGATGCCGCACATGGCGTTGGAGACGGTGGTGGCGGACCTGGTCACCGGCGCCGTGGGGTACCTCACCGCGGAGGGTGTCTCCGGCGAGTGGTCGAACGAGGCCACGACCGTGGTCGAGCTCGCCGAGCGGTACCCCACGGATCCCGGTGTCCTGGGTGCCCTGCTGCTCAACAGGGTGGTGCTCCGGCCGGGACAGGCCGTGTACCTGGGCCCCGGTCAGCTCCACGCCTATCTCCGCGGAGTCGGGGTGGAGGTCATGGCCAACTCGGACAACGTCCTGCGCGGGGGCCTGACACCCAAGCACGTCGACGTCCCGGAGCTGATGCGGGTGCTCGCGTTCGACCCGCTCGCGGACCCCACGGTGCGGCCGGTCCCCGCCGATCGCGGGATCCCCGGGGAGGTGGACTACCCCACGCCCGAGCCCGACTTCGCGCTCTCGCGCATCGTGCTCCCCGCCGGCACCGGCCCCGTCACCTACCGGACCGACGGCCCGGAGGTCCTGTTGTGTACCTCCGGCCGGGTGTGCGTGTCGGAGAACGGGACCACGGAGACGCTGGGGCCCGGCCACGCGGTGTGGGTCCCCGCCTCGACGCCGGTGGTGGAGCTGGAGGGCGCCGACGGGGCCACCGTCTTCCGCACCCGGGTCGGCGGTCCGGAGACGGGGACGGCGTAGCGGTAGAGCTCCCCGCTAGTGTGGTGCGGAAGTCTTTTCCGAACTACGAGGAGCTGGTCGCACACATGTCCGCTGATCTGCACGTGCAGTCCGTCAACGGTGTCGAGTTCAAGGTGGCGGATCTGTCGCTGGCGGAGGCGGGCCGCAAGCAGATCCGTCTGGCCGAGCACGAGATGCCCGGCCTCATGGCGCTGCGCGAGGAGTACGGGGCGGAGCAGCCGCTGGCGGGGGCCCGGATCGCCGGGTCCATCCACATGACGGTGCAGACCGCCGTGTTGATCGAGACGCTGACCGCGCTGGGCGCGGAGGTCCGGTGGGCCTCGTGCAACATCTTCTCCACGCAGGACGAGGCGGCCGCCGCCGTCGTCGTGGGCCCGGAGGGCACGCCCGAGGCCCCGTCCGGCGTGCCGGTGTTCGCGTGGAAGGGCGAGACGCTCGCCGAGTACTGGTGGTGCACGGAGCAGATCATGACCTGGCCCGGCACCGATCCCAACATGATCCTCGACGACGGTGGCGACGCCACCATGCTCGTGATCAAGGGCAAGGAGTTCGAGCAGGCCGGGGCCGTGCCGTCGGACGACTCCGCCTGGTCGGCGGAGGAGAAGGTCTTCCACGCGCTGCTGCGCGAGTCCGTGCCGGCCCACCCGGGCAAGTACACGGCCATCGCCGAGTCGGTCCAGGGCGTCACCGAGGAGACCACCACCGGCGTACACCGCCTGTACCACTTCCACGCCGAGGGTGTGCTGCCGTTCCCGGCGATCAACGTCAACGACGCGGTCACCAAGAGCAAGTTCGACAACAAGTACGGCACCCGCCACTCGTTGCTGGACGGCATCAACCGCGGCACCGACGCCCTCATCGGCGGCAAGAAGGCCCTGGTGTGCGGTTACGGTGACGTGGGCAAGGGGTGCGCCGAGGCCCTCGCCGGCCAGGGCGCGCGCGTCCAGGTCACCGAGATCGACCCGATCAACGCGCTGCAGGCCCTCATGGACGGCTTCGACGTGGTGACCGTGGACGAGGCCATCGAGGCGGCCGACATCATCATCACGGCCACCGGCAACAAGGACATCATCACCTTCGACCACATGAAGCGGATGAAGAACAAGGCGATCCTGGGCAACATCGGCCACTTCGACAACGAGATCGACATGGCCGGACTGGAGTCCGCGGTGGACGTCACCCGCATCAACATCAAGCCGCAGGTCGACGAGTTCGTCTTCGACTCCGACGGCCGCTCGATCATCGTGCTGTCGGAGGGGCGTCTGCTCAACCTCGGCAACGCCACCGGCCACCCGTCGTTCGTGATGTCCAACAGCTTCTCCGACCAGGTGATCGCCCAGATCGAGCTGTTCAGCAAGGCCGACCAGTACCCGATCGGCGTCCACCTGCTGCCCAAGATCCTCGACGAGAAGGTCGCGCGCCTGCACGTCGAGGCACTCGGTGGATCGCTCACCACGCTCGCCAAGGACCAGGCCGAGTACATCGGTGTGGACGTCGAGGGCCCGTACAAGCCCGACCACTACCGGTACTGATCCGATCCCGTGGTCGCGCGTCTGGTCGTCGTCGAGGGGCTCGACGGCGCGGGCAAGAACACCCTGACGACCGCCCTGGTCGGTGAGCTCACCGACCGGGGTGTGTCGGTCGGGCGTCTGGCGTTCCCCCGGTACGGGACCCTGCACGCCGACCTGGCCGCCGACGCCCTGCACGGCGGCCAGGCCGGTACGGCCGACTCCCCGCACGCGATGGCGTTGCTGTTCGCCCTGGACCGACACGCGGCCCTCGCCGAGCTCCGCGAACTGGCCGCCTCCCACGACGTGGTCCTGCTCGACCGGTACGTGGCCTCCAACGCCGCCTACACGGCGGCCCGGCTCGGACCCGGGCGGGAGGCGGAGGTGATCCGCTGGATCGGTGAGCTCGAGTTCGACCGACTCGGTCTGCCGCTGCCGGACCTGCAGATCCTGTTGGACACGCCGACCGCACTGGCCGCCGAGAGGGCCGGTGCCCGGGAGAGGGCGGACCCGGCCCGGACCCGGGACCGCTACGAGAGGGACGCCGCCCTCCAGACGGCGACGGGGGAGGCCTACCGTCGGCTCGCCGCCTCCGCATGGCGCTCGCCCTGGCGGGTGCTGGGCGTCGACCCCGACGTGCGGCGGTTGGCGGACCTCGTGGTCGGCTCGTGAGCCGTCGGCGCCACGGATTCCCCGGCCACCGAGCCGAGCCGTGGGCCCGGCCCGTCGGTGCGGCCGGGTAAGGTCTCCATGGACACATGCCGACACTCACGCCGACACAAGTGGTGACAATGACCCCGAAGATCCTCGTCGTCGACGACGACGCCGCACTGGCAGAGATGCTCACCATCGTCCTGCGGGGCGAGGGGTTCGAGACCGAGGTCGTGGGCGACGGCGTCCAGGCCATCGAGACCTTCCGGGCGGTCCAGCCCGATCTGGTCCTGCTCGACCTCATGCTCCCGGGCCGGAGCGGGATCGACGTGTGTCGGGACATCCGCGGCGAGTCCAGGGTGCCGATCGTCATGCTCACGGCCAAGACGGACACCGTGGACGTGGTCCTGGGGTTGGAGTCCGGAGCCGACGACTACATCATGAAGCCGTTCAAGCCCAAGGAGCTCGTGGCCCGCATCCGGGCGCGTCTGCGCCGGGGTGAGGACGAGCCGAGTGAACTCCTGCACATCGGTGATGTGACGATCGACGTGCCCGCCCACACCGTGACGCGTGAGGGCACGCCGATCCCGCTCACGCCGTTGGAGTTCGACCTGTTGGTGGAGCTCGCCCGCAAGCCCCGCCAGGTCTTCACCCGCGAGGTCCTGCTCGAACACGTCTGGGGCTACCGTCACTCGGCCGACACCCGGCTGGTCAACGTGCACGTCCAGCGCCTGCGCGCGAAGATCGAGAAGGACCCGGAGAACCCCGAGGTCGTCCTCACCGTGCGCGGAGTCGGGTACAAGGCCGGTCCGGTCTCGTGACCGCACGTCGTCCGGACGACGCGGCGGCGTCCTCCGGCGACGAGCGCGACACCCGGGACATGACCGACTCGTCGTCGACCCTCCTGGAGCGGATCCGGGACCTGGACCTCACCGTCCTGGGGATGCGGTTCGCGCGCATGTGGCGGCGATCCCTCCAGCTCCGGGTGGTCACCTCGACCCTCGCGCTGTCCATGGGCGTGATCCTCACGATCGCGTTCATGCTGCAGAGCCAGATGGCCGCGCAGTTGCTCTCGACCAAACTTGACGCCGCGGTCGAGCAGGCGGGCCGGCTGCGGGTCACCGTCGAGGCGCAGATCGCCGCGACCGACGAGGGGACCAGTGAGCAGTCCCGCCTCGACCAGGCGCGCAGCGCACTGGGGGAGCGGGGCATCGCCTCCGACGGGGAGTCGGTGCACGCGGGCACCTTCGACCCGATCCTGGTGGTGCCCGACCAGACCGGGCGCGGGCAGGTCGTCAGCCCGGCCGACTCGCAGGTGCCCCCGGAGTTGCAGTCGCTGGTCCAGCGGGGCCGGGTCGCCTACCAGTACGTCACGGTAGATTTCCGGGGAGAGCCCGCCAAGGCGCTGATCATCGGGACGCCGACGGACTCGTCGATCCCCGGGCTCGAGCTCTACCTGGTCTATCCGCTCATCGCCGAGGAACAGACGCTCGGGATCATGCGCGGGATCGTCGCGACCGCCGGCCTGGCGATCATCGTGCTCAGTGCGGCGATCGCGTGGATGGTCGCACGGCAGGTGGTGCTGCCGGTCCGCCAGGCGGCGTCGATCGCGCAGCGGTTCGCCAACGGTCACCTCAAGGAACGGATGGTGATCCGGGGAGAGGACGACGTCGCCCGACTGGCGATGGCGTTCAACGACATGGCACAGAGCCTGTCCGACCAGATCACCCAGCTGGAGGAGTTCGGCGACCTGCAGAAGCGTTTCACCTCGGACGTCTCGCACGAGCTGCGCACCCCGCTGACCACCGTCCGGATGGCGGCGGACATCATCTCCGACTCCGCCGGTGACCTCGACCCCCCGACCAAGCGGGCCGTCGAGCTGCTGGAGTCCGAACTCGACCGGTTCGAGAGCCTTCTCACCGACCTCCTGGAGGTCTCCCGCCACGACGCCGGAATGGCAGAGCTCTCGGTGACCGCGCTGGACGTGCGGGGGGCGGTCGAGGACGCGGTGTCCACCGTGTCGCACATCGCGGAGTCGGCGGGCGTACAGGTCGAGCTGGACATGCCGGCCGAGCCGGTGGTGGCCGAGGTGGACTCCCGACGTGTGGAGCGCATCCTGCGCAACCTGGTGGCCAACGCACTCGACCACTCGGAGTCCAAGCCCGTCCGGGTGACCCTCCGCGGGTCCGAGGCGGCGCTCGCGGTCTCGGTGCGCGATCACGGCGTGGGGCTCAAGCCCGGCGAGGAGTCGCTCGTGTTCAACCGCTTCTGGCGGGCGGATCCCTCCCGGGTCCGTCGGTCGGGCGGGACCGGACTCGGTCTGGCGATCGCGCTCGAGGACGCCAAGCTGCACGGCGGCCGGCTGGACTGCTGGGGCAGCCCCGGGGAGGGGTCGTGCTTCCGGCTGACCATCCCCCGGCGCCACGGGGGCACCCTCACCTCGAGCCCGCTGCCGTTGACCCCGGAGGACGAGGCGCGGCTGGTGAGCACCGGGTCGCCGACCCCGCTGGACCGCGTCCCCGGGACC
>NZ_JAALEF010000103.1:0-8283 GCF_014145245.1 Dietzia sp. B44
GCGGGGTCGGGTGGCGCCGGCGTCTCGACGGGGGTCGCGGCGTCGGACTCGACGCCCGCTGTCACCGCCCCGTCACCCGCCACGGTGGCCGGGGTGAACTTCTCGTAGTAGAAGTGCGTCACCTCGAGGCCCTCGGTGTCCAGGAAGGTCCGGACGGACTCCACCATCGGCGGCGGACCGCACAGGTAGATGTCGGCCGTCCCGTTGTGGAGGTGCTCGCGCCGGATCAACCCGGTGACGTATCCGGTGTTCGGGAACGCCGTGGCCGGGTCGGACACGACCAGGTCCCACGTCATCCCCGGCAACCGTGTCGTGTAGTCGTCGAGCAGGTCGGTGTACACCACGTCGGTGTCGCGAGACGTCCCGTAGACCAGGTGCACCGGCCTGTCCACGGAACCGGCGACGGCGAGGCTCTCCAGAATCGACAGGACGGGCGCGAGTCCGGTGCCGCCCGCGAGCAGTAGCAGCGGCCGCGGTGACTCGCGCAGGAAGAAGCTGCCCATCGGGCCCGTGAGGTCGAGCCGATCGCCCACCGCGCACCGCTGCGCCAGGTACTCGGACATCGCGCCGCCGGGGGCGTACTTGATGAGGAACGACAGGCGGTCGTCGTCCGGGCCGGTCGAGAACGAGTACGAGCGCACCTGGTCGGTACCGGGAACCGAGACGTTCACGTACTGCCCCGGCAGGAACGCCAGGGCTCCCCGGTCGTCGAGCTCCACGGTCAGCGCGAACGCGCCCTCGGCCAGACGCTCGACCGCCGTGACGGTCGCCGGGTGGGCGGCCGCGGTCGTCTTGGCCACATCCGAGGTGGTGGGGATCTGGACCACCAGGTCCGAGCGGGGGACCATCTGGCACGGCAGGCAGTAGCCGGCCTCGGCCTCGGCCGCGGTGAGGGCGTCGTCGATGTAGTCGCCGCCGTCGAAGTCTCCCGACTCGCACAGTGATTTGCAGGTGCCGCACGCTCCGTCGCGGCAGTCGAGGGGGATGTTGATTCGGGCCTTGTACGAGGCGTCGGCGACGGTTTCCGACGGGCCGCATGTGATGAAGCGCGTCACACCGTCCTCGAAGCCCAGGGCCACCTGGTAACTCATGGGATCTCACTTCTTGTCGCTGGCATGATCGGCCGCACTGGGCGGACCGGTGGTCGTCGACGCCCCGGTGGGGCGGGCTCGATGGCGTGGCGGGTCACACCATGTAGACGTCCACGATGTGGTGGATGTAGTCGTTCTTGAGGACGACCTTCTTGTAGGTGATCAGCGGGGTCTCCCCGGTGACGTCGAGGGTGTAGAAGGACGTCCCGAAGTACTGGTCGGTGGTCTTGTAGCGGACGTACGAGGAGAGCCAGTTGAAGCGGACGTCGACCTCGCCGGGTCGCCTGTCCGTCACCTCGACATTGCTGATGAGGTGGCCGGTGCGGGGTTCCGGCAGGGAGGTGGACGACGACCGGTCGGTACGGATGCGGAACACCCGGTCCTCGATGCCGGCCCGGTTGGGATAGAAGATGAGCGAGATCTCGGAGTAGGGGTCCGTGGTGAGCTCGCCGTCGTCGTCCCAGGCGGGCATCCAGTACATTGCGTCCTCGCGATAGCACTCGATCCATGCTTCGAACTGCCGGTCGTCGAGGAGGCGGGCCTCGCGGAAGAGGAAGGCGGAGATATCCTCGACGGAGATCGACGCCACTGGCGTCGCGGACACTGCTTCTCCGGACACTGTTTTTCCGGGCACTGTTGGTCCAGATACTGCGGGTGCGGACATGATCGGTCCTTTCGTGGGCGTGGGCGTGGGGAGCGCGGGTCGGATCAGAGAGCGGCGGACGCGGTGACGCTCGGCGTCGCGCCGTTCTTCCCCGCGGCTGCGACGTCCGCGGCTGCAGCGTTCGCGTCGGCGGCGGCGCGCTCCTCGGCCTCCAGAGCGCGGCGCATGGTCTCGAGCCAGTACCCGTGCTGCACCGGGTACAGGCCCTCGTCCTCGGTCTTGGCACCGGAGGAGAGCACGTTCTCCATCCCCAGACCTCGGGCGGTGGCGTCGGGGCCGGCGACCTGGTGGGTGGATCCGCGGGTCATGTCGTTCCACGGAGCGGCGCTGGCCAGGTAGGTCTTCTGGCAGGAGCGGAACTCCTCCAGATCGTCCGGCGTCGCCATACCGGTCGCGTTGAAGAAGTCCTCGTACTGGCGGATCCGGGCAGCGCGTGCCTCGGCGCTCTCGCCCTTGGGGGCGATGCAGTAGATCGTCACCTCGGTCTTGTCCACCGAGATCGGCCTGAAGTGCCGGATCTGACTGGAGAACTGGTCCATCAGGTAGACGTTGGGGTACAGGCACAGGTTGCGGGAGGCCCCGACCATGAACTCCGCCTTCTTCTCACCGATCTGCTCGGCCAGTTCCGCCCTGCGTTCCCACAGCGGACGATCCTCGGGGTTGCCCCACCACATCCACAACAGCAGGTGGCCGTGGTCGAACGACCAGTAGCCGCCTCCCTGCTTGCCCCAGGTGCCGGCGTCCATGGCCTTGGTCTCGTTCTTGGATTCGCCGGAACCCCGTCGGGCGGTGGTGGCCGCGTAGTTCCAGTGGGTCGCCGAGACGTGGTATCCGTCGGCGCCGTTCTCGGCCTGGAGCTTCCAGTTGCCGTCGAAGGTGTAGGTCGAGGACCCACGCAGGACCTCCAGACCCTCCGGGGACTGGTCGACCAACATGTCGATGATGGTCCGGCTGTCCCCGAGGTGCTCCTCGATCGGCAGGACGTCGGCGTTCAGGCTGCCGAAGAGGAACCCGCGATAGTTGGCGAACCGGGCCACGCGGCGAAGGTCGTGGGAACCGCCCGAGTTGAACTGCTCCGGGTAGCCGGCGTCACGCGGGTCCTTGACCTTGAGCAGCTCCCCCGAGTTGGAGAACGTCCACCCGTGGAAAGGGCAGGTCAGGGTGGTGCGATTGTCCGTCTTGCGGCGGCACAGCATCGCTCCGCGGTGCGAGCAGGCATTGATCAGGCAGTTGAGCTCTCCGTCCCTGCCGCGGGTGATCATGATGGGCTGGCGGCCGATGTCGGTGGTGAAGTAGTCGCCGACGTTCGGGATCTGGCTCTCGTGTGCCAGGTAGACCCAGTTCCCCTCGAAGATGTGCGTCATCTCGAGTTCGAACAACTCCTCATCGGTGAAGATACGACGGTTCGCGCGGATGATGCCCTCGGCGGGACGGTCCTCCAGAGCGGTGTCGAGAGTGTGCTGCAGGTGGTCGAGTCGATCGGACATCGAGTTCTCCTTGCGGGGTCGGGGCGGGCCACCTCGAAGGTGACCGGGTGCCGTGATGACCCCAACGGTGCCCGAGTGTGGGGCGAGTCACACTAGGGGTGTGCCTAGTCGTGCCTAGGTGCCCATTGTTCGCACTGCGAACAGATTCTTCGCATCCGTACGCCTATCTGCGGGAACATGCCGATGTGGTGCGCGATGCGTACAGGAATCCCACTACGGATGTATAGCCGGGTGATTGACGACACACCTTTACCGGGGGCACAGTGAGGGCATCGGCCGACGGAGATCCCTGATCGGGGCATCGTCCACCGGCCCGATCCAGTCCCCCCACTCACGCAGGGAGCGTCATGAGCACCACCGCAGTCCCCACCACCGCAGTCCCCACCGCCTCCGGGTCCGGTAACGCCGCCACCGACAAGTTCAAGGGCCACCGGGTCGGGTCCGACACCTCGCCCGAGCGCGCCGCCGCCATCTACAAGGACGTGCTGACCAAGCTGTCCGAGGTCATCTACCAGCACGAGGTCACCTACGACGAGTACCGCGTCCTCAAGCAGTGGCTCATCAGCGTCGGCGAGGGTGGCGAGTGGCCGCTGTGGCTCGACGTCTTCCTCGAGCACTTCATCGAGGACTCCAACAGCCGGATCTTCAACGGCACCAAGGGCTCCATCGAGGGCCCGTACTACGTGCCGGACGCCCCGAACCTCGGCGCCAAGGGCACCATGCCGATGCGCGAGGACGAGAAGGGCACCCTTCTGGTGTTCAAGGGCCAGGTCCGGGACCTGGACGGCGCCGGAATTGAGGGGGCGACCGTCGAACTCTGGCACGCCGACTCCGACGGCTACTACTCGCAGTTCGATGACGGCCTGGGTATCCCGGAGTGGAACCTGCGTGGCACCTTCTCCACCGATGCCGAGGGTGGCTTCGAGATCACGACGATCCAACCCGCGCCGTACCAGATCCCGCACGACGGCCCGACCGGCGAGTTCATCGCCAGCTATGACGGCCACCCGTGGCGTCCGGCGCACCTGCACCTCAAGGTGACAGCCCCGGGCAAGCGGCTCATCACCACCCAGCTGTACTTCCAGGGTGGCGAGTACGTCGAGGACGACGTCGCCGGAGCGGTCAAGCCCGAGCTCATCCTGAATCCCGAGCCAGGAGCGGACGGTGTCGACGAGGTGGTGTACGACTTCGTTCTCGACCCGGTCTCCGAGGCCCGCTACGTCGCCTGATCAGTCCCGATCCCGGAGAAATTGTCGCTAGCCCCGGCCGCCACGAGCGGCCGGGGCGCCGGCGATCCCACCCAGCCCACATCAAGTCGAGGACCGAACATGACCGACATGACCATCCGATCCGTCGAGACCCGCATCCTCGACGTCCCGCTCATCCGCCCCCACAAGTTCGCCACCACCACCGCGACCGAGCAGTCCATCCTCCTGGTGTCGGTGACCACGGCTGACGGCGTCGTCGGCTACGGCGAGGGCGT
Organism: Dietzia sp. B44; assembly: GCF_014145245.1. Taxonomy (NCBI): domain Bacteria; kingdom Bacillati; phylum Actinomycetota; class Actinomycetes; order Mycobacteriales; family Dietziaceae; genus Dietzia; species Dietzia sp. B44. The sequence continues at coordinate 4,726 of NZ_JAALEF010000103.1, forward strand.
GACCCCGGGCGGCCCCTGGTGGGGCGGCGAGTCGGCCGAGACCATGCAGGTGCTCGTGGAGAAGTACCTCGCCCCGGTCGCCGTGGGCCGACGCGTCGACGAGGTCCCGGCCGTGCTCGAGGCGATGGAGGGCGTGGTGGCCCGCGGCCGCTTCGCCAAAGCCGCGCTGGAGATCGCGATGGTCGACGCGTGGGCGCGCACCCTCGATGTGCCGGTGCGGTCGCTCCTCGGCGGCGCCGTCCGCGACTCCATCGAATGCACGTGGGCACTGGGCGCGATGCCGCTCGGGGAGATGGTCGAGGAGATCGACGAACTGCTCGCCGCGGACCGCCACCGCACCTTCAAGCTCAAGATGGGGGCGATGGACCCGGCCGAGGACGTGGCGCGCATCGCCGCGCTTGCCGAGCGACTCGACGGACGGGCCGGCCTGCGGGTGGACATCAACGCCCGGTGGGACCGGTTCACCGCCAACGTGCACCTCCCGGCGTTGGTCGAGGCGGGGATCGAACTGATCGAGCAACCGACCCCGACCGAGCAGATCGAGGTGCTCGCCGAGCTCAACCGCACGCTGCCCGTCCAGATCATGGCCGACGAATCGGTGCAGTCCCCGCACGATGCTCTCGAGGTGGTGCGCCGCGACGCCGCCGGGGTCATCGCCGTCAAGACCACCAAGCTCGGCGGCCTGACCAGGAGCAAGGAGGTCGTGGCGATCGCGCGCGCGGCAGGCGTGGCCTGCCATGCCGCGACCTCACTTGAGGGGCCCATCGGAACCATGGCCTCGCTGCACCTGGCGTGCGCCGAACCGGGCTTCAACTACGGCTCCGAGCTGTTCGGTCCGCTGCTGTTGGCCGAGACGTACGTGACCACGCCGATCAGGTACGAGGCCGGCCGGGTCCACCTCCCGGACGGTCCGGGCCTGGGCGTGGAGATCGACCACGACGCCGTCGAGAAGTTCACCCGTCGCCGACCCCGCTGACCCGCAGACCCACTGAACCGCAGAACCGCCGGCCACTGAGAAGTAGAGGAGACTACCGAGATGGCACTGTTCCACGTCCGCATGGACGTCAAGATCCCCCGCGACCTGGATCCGCAGGTACGCGAGGACACCGTCGCCCGCGAGAAGGCCTACAGCCAGGAGCTGCAGCGCTCCGGGACGTGGCGGGAGCTCTGGCGCATCGTCGGCCAGTACTCCAACATCAGCATCTTCGACGTCGAATCCGGCGACGAGCTGCACGAGCTGCTCTCGGGCCTGCCGCTGTTCCCGTACATGGATATCGAGGTCATGGCGCTGACGAGGCACCCGTCGCGCATCGACGACTGACGTCCCGGCCGACCGGGTTCGGACGGGTCTGCGGCCGACCCCTCCACGTCAAGATCATCGTCAAGAGCGTTCCGCACACATCGCTCGAGCGATGTGTGCGGAACGCTCTTGGATGTGTGCGGAACGCTCTGACGATGGACAAGGGGTCGGTCAGACGCGTTCGAACACCGCGGCCAGGCCCTGGCCGCCGCCGATACACATCGTCTCCAGCCCCCACTGGGCGTCGCGCCGCACCATCTCGTGGGAGAGCGTGGCGAGCATCCGGGCGCCGGTCGCTCCGACGGGGTGGCCGAGTGAGATCCCGGAGCCGTGGGGGTTGAGGTGCTCCGAGGCGGGGTCGATGTCCCATTCCCGCATGACGGACAGCGCCTGGGCGGCGAAGGCCTCGTTGAGCTCGATCACGTCGATGTCCGCCAGCGTCAAGCCGAGCCGGTCGAGCGCCCTGGCGGTGGCGGGGACCGGGCCGATCCCCATCGTCTCCGGGGCGACACCTGCCACGGCCCAGGACGCCAGGCGGACGAGCGGGGTCAGGCCGAGCGAGGCGGCCCGGTCCACCGTGGTGACCACACACATCGCGGCGCCGTCGTTCTGGCCCGAGGCATTGCCGGCGGTGACGGTGGCCTCGGGATCGGTCCGGCCCATGATCGCCCGGAGGCCCGAGAGTGCCTCGACCGTGGTGTCGGCGCGGGGGTGTTCGTCGGTGTCGACGACGAGGTCCCCGCCCCTGCGCTGCGGCACGGCGACCGGGACGATCTCCTCGGCGAACACCCCGGACTCCTGGGCGGCCACCGCACGCTGGTGGGACTGCACGGCCAGCCGGTCCTGCTCCTCGCGGGTGATGCCGTACTCGCGGCGGAGGTTCTCGGCGGTCTCGATCATCCCGCCGTCGATCACGTGGGAGCGGCCACCGACCGTCGTGCGGGCGCGGCCGAGGCGGTCGATCAGCGAGACGCCGTCGCCCGTGATGCCCCAGCGGGGCGAGGGCGTGGCGTAGAACTCCACCTGGCTCATCGATTCGACTCCTCCGGCGACCACGAGGTCCACTCCGCCGGAGGCCACCTGCAGCGCGCCGGTAATCACCGCCTGGAGTCCGGAGCCGCAACGCCGGTCCAGTTGCATCCCGGGCACGTCGATGCCGAGCGGGGAGTCGAGGGCGGCGATCCGGCCGATGGCGGGACCCTCGCCGCCGGGCGAGCCCTGGCCCAGGATCACGTCGTCGACGTCCGCCCCGGTCAGGCCGGTGCGCTCGACGAGCGCGGTGAGCAGCGAGGTGGCCAGCGTGTTCGCGTCCAGATCGCGGAACACGCCGCCGAAGCGGCCGACCGGCGTGCGGAGGGGTTGGCAGATGACGACGTCGCGCATGGGTTCTCCTGGTGGTAGCCGAGGTGGTGAGTGTGGGGAGGGGAGGGGTCTCAGTGGGAACAGGTCAACGAGTGACGGTCGACAGGTCCGCGGACAGTGCCCGGGCCGCGTCCACGACCACGGGGACGAGCTCGTGGCGGAGCTGGTCGATCGAATACCGGGCGGCGTGTGTGGAGACGTTGAGCGCGGCCACGACCCGCCCGTGACGGTCGCGCACCGGGGCGGCCAGAGATCTCAGGCCCGGTTCGAGCTCCTGGTCCACGAGCGCCCACCCGCGGTCGGCGACCGCCGCGAGTTCGGCGCGCAATCCGTCCGGGTCCGCGATCCCGTGCGGGGTGCGGACGCGCAGATCGGTTGCCGCCAGGTGGGCTTCCAGCTCCTCCGCGGGCAGGGCCGCGAGCAGGACCCTGCCCATCGAGGTGGCGAAGGCGGGGAACCGGGTGCCGATGGTGATCCCGATGTTCATGATCCGGCGGACCTGGACACGTCCGACATAGACGATGTCGTGCCCGTCGAGGACGGCGATCGACGACGACTCGTCGAGCCGTGCGCTGAGCCGTTCGAGGTGCGGCTGGGCCAGATCCGTCAGCGGCATGGCCGAGAGGTAGCTGTAACCCAGGTCGAGCACGCGGGGGGTGAGCCAGAAGGCCGACCCGGCGGTGTCCACGTAGCCGAGCTCGACGAGTGTGTGGAGGAACCGGCGCGCGGTCGCGCGGGTGAGTCCGGTGGTCCGGGCGACCTCGCTGAGGGTCTGTCGGGGGTGGTCGGCGTCGAATGCGGTGATGACGGCGAGGCCGCGGGCGAGCGACTGGACGAAGTCCGGGGACGGGGGTCGCTCGGGTGTGGGCACGGACCCGGACCCGGACCCGGCCCCG
>NZ_JAALEF010000104.1:0-10742 GCF_014145245.1 Dietzia sp. B44
GGCCCGGGCGGCCACCGAGGCCATCTCGCCCTCGGACCACCTGCCGGCGTCGATCCCCGCGCGGGCCTGCAACGCGGCCATGTGGTGGCGGCCGGGCCACAGCGGGGCCACGGTGTACGGGTCGAGCTGCAGCGCCAGCGCCGAGTCGAGGTCGGTGCTCGCCGAGGCCTTGCCGAACCCGTAGACCAACGCGGTGTCGGCCTGGCCGGTGGCGATCTTGAGGTAGGCCTCGAAGAACGCCCAGGCGGCGTCCATCTCCACGTGCGATTCGCAGATGGGAGGGAACGCGCCGATGGTGTCGACGGCGGAGATGAAGGAGAAGGCCCGGCCGGCGAGGTAGTCGGAGGAACCGGAGCACCAGAACTCGATGTCGGTGCGGTCCAGCCCGGTCTGCCGGTAACACTCGGCGAAGACGGGCGCGAGCATCTCGACACCGTTGGTGGTGCCGAAGGTGGACTCTGTGTGTCGGGCGTGGGCGAAACCGACGACGGCCACGTCCCGGGGTGCGGTGGGGGTCACGGGTGTCCTCTACAGGTGATCGGCGTAGGTGTCGGGGTCGGCGTCGGGATCGCCGGTCGGCTCGAAGTGCGTGATGGCCTTCATCGATGCCGGGCGGTCGGCCTCGGGTGTCCAGACCGCGCGCACCCGCATACCCATGCGCACCTCGGAGGCCTCGCAGCCGAGAACCAGGTGCTGGATGGGGACGTCGGACCCGTCCAGGAGGATGTACGCGGTGACGTACGGGGGCGTGATCTCCTGACCGGCGAACGGCACGTTGACGATGCCGAACGTGGTGACCGTGCCGACGCCGGAGACCTCCACGTACTCGCCCATGGCCACCCCGTCGGAGGGGCAGTAGTCGCGCGGCGGGACGTAGACCTCGGGTCCGTTGGAGCGACGCCGCCCGAGCACACGGCCCTGCACGATGGCCCGGAGGAACTCGCTCTCGGCGGGACCCGCGGTGTGGGTCACCGAGAGCCCGATCGGGGTGACGACCATGGTGACGGGCTCGTCCCCGGAGGGCTGCGGGACCTCGTCGTCGTCGCCCTGATCGGTGCCGCCCGGGTCGTCCCCACCCGCCACGTCCACGGGGACCACGCACGCGATGTCGTGGATGGTCCCGGTCCGCTCGGCGGACCACCGTAGCCGCACGCGCATCCCCGAGCTCACGTCCTCGGGGCCGTCGGCGGCGAGGGGCAGCAGGATGGCGGTGTCGGCGCCGTCGAACCGGACCAGGGCCCAGGCGAACGGCGAGTCGAGCGGGTTGACGCCGGTGGGTTCGGGAACCCAGGTCCAGACGACGACGACGCCGTCGATCCCGGTCCCGGAGCCCACCTCGACGAAGTCCGTCAGGGCCTCGTGCGTGTGGGGGTCGAACTCCACCGGCGGCAGGTGCACGGCGCCGCGGGAGTCGCGGACCCCCACGAGTCGGCGGTCGCGCAGGCCGGTGAAGAATGCGCCCAGGACCGGTCCGGTCGACCGCGTGTAATCGAAGGACGGGGCGAGCGGGGCCTCGAGCACGGCCTCGTCGGGCGGGGTGATGTCGACAACGATCTCTCTGGATGTCACGCCACAAGTAGAACACGTTCCACTGCGCCGCGTGTGACTTTTCGTGAGCCGGACACCGTCGCGGGGCGGTCTGGGTCACACTGGTCCCCATGAAATTCGCCTTGCAGCTCGGATACTGGGGCGCCCAGCCGCCCACCACCCACGCCGACCTCGTGGTGGCCGCGGACAGGGCGGGGTTCGACACCGTCTTCACCGCCGAGGCCTGGGGTTCGGACGCGTTCACCCCGCTCGCCTGGTACGGCTCGCTCACCGAACGCATCCGCTTGTCCACGGCGGTGGTGCAGCTGTCCGCCCGGACGCCCACGGCCACCGCGATGAGCACCATGACCCTGGACCACCTCTCCGGTGGCCGGTTCTGCCTGGGCCTGGGCGTCTCCGGTCCGCAGGTGGTGGAGGGCTGGTACGGCCAGCCGTTCACCAGGCCGTTGGCCCGGACGCGGGAGTACATCGACATCATCCGCGCGGTGCTCCGCCGCGAGGCCCCCGTGACCTCCGACGGACCCGCGTACGCCCTGCCGTACCAGGGGCCGGGCGCCTCCGGACTGGGCAAACCGCTCAAGTCGATCCTCCACCCGCTGCGCGAGGACGTGCCCATCTGGCTGGGGGCCGAGGGGCCCAAGAACGTGGCACTCGCCGCCGAGATCGCGGACGGGTGGCTGGGGTTCCTGGCCTCGCCGCGGACCGCGCACGAGTTCAACGCGTGGCTCGACGAGGGCTTCGCCCGACCCGGCGCGCGGCGGACCCGGGAGGACTTCGAGGTGGCGTTCCTGTGCCAGCTTCACATCACCGACGACAGGCGCGCGGTCCTCGACGCGTACAAGCCGTTCACCGCGCTCTACGCCGGCGGCATGGGCGCGGAGGAGAAGAACTTCCACGCCGAGGCGTTCCGCCGGATGGGCTTCGCCGACGACGTCGACCGCATCACCGAGCTGTTCCGCTCCGGGCGCAAGGAGGAGGCCGCGGCGGCGGTCCCGGACGAGATGGTCGAGGCCACCGCGATCATCGGCGACGAGGACTCGGTGCGGTCGCAGATCGCCGAGTGGGAGGCCGCGGGTGTGACCATGCTCGTGGTGACGGCCCGCTCGGTGGAGGAGATCGAGTCTCTGAGCCGGTTGATGGACTGAGGCAATCCCTGGACCCCTGACAGGAACACGTTCTAGTCTGGGGTCATGAGCGCACCCACACCCACCATTCCCACCGAGACCGGAGTCCTGAACAACCGGACCGGGGAGTACGTGACCAGCGTCTACCGGATCGCCGAGGCCGAGCCGGACCGCGTCGCGGTGATCGAGGCCTCCGGTCGCCGGGTGACCTTCGGCGAACTCGTGGACGCGGCGCACGGCCACGCGCGGGGCCTGCGCGCGCTGGGGCTGGGGGCCGGGGACGGGATCGTCCTGATGGCGCCGAACAGTATCGGGTTCCTCGAGGTCTACTTCGCCGCCCTCGAGATCGGTCTCTACGTGGCCCCCGCCAACTGGCACCTGACCGGGCCCGAGGTGGCCTACATCCTGGAGAACTCGGGCTCGACGGTGTTCGTGGCCGACGAGAGGTTTGCCGACGTGGCCACCACCGCCGCGGCCGAGGCCGGACTCGACCCCGCCCGCTGCTACGCGATCGGCGACGTACCGGGGTTCCGGCCGCTCTCCGAGCTCGCCGTCCCGGCCGAGGGGGAGGACCCCTTGCCGTCGGGCCGCACCCTCGGCGCCCCGATGCTCTATACCTCCGGCACCACCGGTCGCCCCAAGGGCGTCCGCAGGCCGCTGACCGGCGCCTCTCCCGACCAGGTGACGGTTCCCAACTATTTCTTCTTCGCCGGCTTCGGCATCCAGGGCGCGGACAACGTGCACATTTGCGGCTCACCGCTCTACCACACGGCCGTCCTCAACTTCGTCGCCATCTCGCTCAACCTGGGCCAGACGGTGGTGCTCATGGACAAGTGGGCCCCGGAGGAGATGCTGCGTCTCATCGACGCCCACGGGGTGACCCAGTCCCACATGGTCCCGACCCAGTTCTCGCGCCTGCTCGAACTGCCGGAGGAGGTGCGCGCGAAGTACGACGTGTCGAGCCTCCGGACGATCGTCCACGGCGCCGCCCCGTGTCCGAAGCACGTCAAGCAGGCGATGTTGGACTGGTGGGGACCCGTCCTCACCGAGTACTACGCCGGCACCGAGGGCGGTGGCTGCACCATCACGGGCGAGGAGTGGCTGCGCAAGCCGGGGAGCGTGGGCCGGCCGTGGAAGACCACCACCCTGAAGATCCTCGACGACGACGGCAACGAACTCCCCGCCGGCGAGACGGGCAACGTCTACCTCCAGATGCACGGGTCCAGGTTCGAATACCACCAGGATGCGGAGAAGACCGCGAAGACCTACGTCGGCGAGCTGTTCACCATGGGCGACATCGGCTACGTGGACTCCGACGGCTATCTGTTCCTGTGCGACCGCAAGAACGACATGATCATCTCCGGCGGTGTGAACATCTACCCGGCCGAGATCGAGTCGGAGATGACCCGCCACGACGCCGTCCGCGACGCGGCGGTGTTCGGCATCCCGCACCCCGACTGGGGCGAGGAGGTCAAGGCCGTGGTCGAGCTGGCCGAGGGTTACGTCGAGTCCGACGAGCTCAAGACGCAGATCCTCGACGACCTCTCCGGCCGACTGGCCAAGTTCAAGATGCCGCGGTCGATCGACGTGGTGGAGGAGCTGCCCCGGCAGGCCAACGGCAAGTTGGTCAAGCGCAAGCTCAAGGATCCGTACTGGGCGGACGCCCGGTGAGCCGTATCGGGCGGACGCCCGCCGGCCCGGTTACCCACCGGCTACCGGGGCCGCTCACTACCCTGGACGCATGACCAGTACCCCGACCGCCCGTGATCTCACGCTCGCCCAGATCCTCGAGCGGCAGCAGCAGGCGTTCCTCGCCGACCCGCAGCCAGAGGCCGGGATACGGCGCGATCGGATCCAGCGGCTCAAGCACCTCGTCCTGGACAACGCGGCCGAGTTCACCGAGGCGATCCGCGAGGACTACGGGTGCCGACCCGAGACGCTCTCCACGATCACCGACATCGCGTCATCGATCCCGGACCTGGATCATCAGCGCGGCCACCTCGCCAGGTGGATGAGGCCGAAGCGGGTCTCCCGAGCCCTCGACGCGGTGGGGTTCACCCAGCAGGTCCGCCACGACCCCAAGGGCGTCGTCGGGATCATCGGCCCCTGGAACTTCCCCCTGTATCTGACGATCGTCCCGGCCGGGTCGGCGCTCGCCGCGGGCAACCGGGTCATGATCCGGCCGTCGTCGGTCACCGCCCACACGACCGAGGTGCTCTGCCGTCGGGCGCCCGAGTACTTCGCCGTCGACGAGTTGGCCGTCGCGGGGCCCGAACACGGCCGCGGTTCGGACTTCTCCCGACTGCCCTTCGACCACCTGTTCTTCACCGGCTCCCCTGGTGTCGGCAGGTCCGTCGCCAGGGACGCCGCCGCCAACCTCACCCCGGTCACCCTCGAACTGGGCGGCAAGAACCCCGTCGTGGTGGACACCAGCGCCGACCTCGACCGAGCCGCGCGGGGCATCGCGGCATCCCGCATGATCAACGGCGGCCAGGTGTGCATGTGCCCGGACTACGTCTTCGTCCCCCGGGCGGAGGTGGACAGGTTCTGCGACACCGTCCTGGACGAGTGGCGCAGGACCCTGCCGGCGATCGTGGGCAACCCCGAGTACACCGCGATCGTCAACACGTCCAACTACGAGCGCGTCGTCGGCCTGATCGACGACGCCGTGGCCAAGGGTGCCGTCAGGCGCGACGCCGCCCCGGCGGGGGAGCGGTTGCCGGACGCGGGTGTCCGGAAGATCGCACCCACCCTTCTCACCGGTGTGACGCCCGAGATGGAGATCGACTCGGACGAGGTGTTCGGGCCCGTACTCACGGTCTTCGGATACCGGAGCCTCGACGAGGCGGTCCGCTACATCAACGAGCGGCCCAGCCCGCTGGTCCTGTACTGGTACGGCCAGAAGAACAGCCGCTTCGACACCGTGGCCGACCGCACCCGCTCGGGAAACATCTACGGCAACGACTTCGGCATCGGGATGGCCTCCCCGGCCGTCCCCTTCGGCGGGGTCGGCGATTCGGGGATGGGCGGCTACCACGGGCACTACGGATTCCGGACGTTCACCCACGAGCGCGCCGTCGCGATGCACTCTTACGACGTCAACGTCTCCCGGGTGCTCGCGCCCCCGTTCACCGCGGGCAAGAAGAGGCTGGCCTCGGGGTACCTCGGGGTGATGAAGGCCCGGACCCGGCTGGGGCTCTAGTCGGGTCCGGGCGCCCGGTCACTCCCCGCGGAACTCGGGCTTGCGCTTCTCCGCGAACGCGCGAGGGCCCTCCTTGGCATCGGCAGAGGCGAAGACCCGTCCGCCGACCTCGGCGTCGACGCGGAAGGCCTCCTCCTCGTGCATGCCCTCGGTGCGCCGGATGGTCTCGATCATCCCCTGCACCGCGAGGGGCCCGTTCGCGGCGATGAGCCCGGCGATCTCCAGGGCCTTGTCCAGGGCGGTGCCGTCCTCGACCACGTGGCCGATCAGCCCGAACCGCTCCGCCTCCTCGGCGGTGAGATGGCGGCCCGTCATGAGGACCTCCATCGCGACGGTGTAGGGGATCTGACGCACGAGTCGCACCGCGGAGCCGGCGAGGGGGTACAGGCCCCAGCGGGCCTCGGAGACGCCGAACCTGGCGGAGCGCCCGGCGACCCGGATGTCGGTGCCCTGCAGGATCTCGGTCCCGCCGGCGATCGCCGGGCCCTCGACCGCGGCGATGAGCGGCTTGCTCAGCCGGCGCCCCTTGAGCAGCGCGGGCAGACGGGTCAGGTCCCAACCCCCACCCGCGAACTTGTCGCCCGGCGCGTCCTTGTTCATCGCCTTGAGATCCGCACCCGCGCAGAAGTACCCGCCCGCGCCGGTCAGGATGCACGCGCGGATGTCCGGGTCGGAGTCCACCAGATCCCACGCCGCCTCCATGCCGCGCATCATCGGCCCGGACAGCGCGTTGCGCGCCTCGGGGCGGTTCATGGTCACCACCAGGACGTGTCCACGCCGCTCGGTGAGCAGGTGCTGGTCCTCGGGCGTCTCGACGCGGGTCATCGGGCCTCCAAAAATTAGTTACACGGGTTCACGGCTTTCGCCCACGGCCGACGGTAACACGTTCTACTTTGGGTGTATGGCGTACACCATCGGAGATCTCGTCGAGCACAGTGTCGATCGCGTTCCGGACCGGGTCGTCCTGGTCCAGGAGGGTCGGTCGTTCACCTTCAGGGAACTGGAGGAACGGGCCAACAGGCTCGCCCACCACCTCCGGTCCGTCGGTGTCGGACCCGACGACAAGGTGGCGGTGTACAGCCGCAACACCATCGAGGCGGTCGAGGCGATGGTCGCGATCTTCAAGATCCGCGCCGTGATGGTCAACGTCAACTACCGGTACGTCCCGGCCGAGCTCGAGTACCTGCTCGACAACTCCGACTCCGTCGTGGTGTTCCACGAGCGGCGCTATTCGGACGTCCTCGCCCGGGCCCTGCCCAACACGCCGGGGGTCCGGCACTGCCTTGTCATCGAGGACGGCACCGACACCCCGGACCCGCAGGCGCCCGACGGGGTCTCCGTCGCCCACTACGACGACGCGCTGGCGGCCCAGTCGCCCGACCGCGACTTCGGTGAGCGCTCGAACGACGACATCTACATGCTCTACACCGGCGGCACCACGGGCTCCCCGAAGGGCGTGATGTGGCGGCAGGAGGACGTGTTCATGGTCCTCGGCGGCGGCATCGACTTCCTCACCGGTGAGAAGGTCGCGGACGAGTGGGAGCTGGCGAACAAGGCGGTCGACGGTGGCGTGCTTGTCCGCGCCGCACTGCCCCCGCTCATCCACGGCGGCGCCCAGTGGGCGATCCTCATGGCACTGTTCGCAGGCCACACCAGCGTGCTCATCCCGGAGTTCGACGCCGAGACCGTCTGGCGGACCGTGACCGAGCACAAGATCAATCTCCTGTTCATCACGGGAGACGCCATGGCGCGTCCCCTGATCGAGGAATGGGACGCGGAGAAGTACGACTCGTCGTCGTTGTTCTACATCGGGTCCTCCGCGGCACTGTTCTCCCCCTCGGTCAAGGACCAGTTCATCGAGGCCTTCCCGAACGTCATGCTCTCGGACTCGATCGGGTCGTCTGAGACCGGCTTCTCCGGGATCGCACTCGCGGAGAAGGGCAAGACCCACACCGGTGGACCCCGCGTGAAAATCGACGGGGAGACCACGGTCCTCGACTCCGAGGGCAACGAGGTCCAGCCCGGTTCCGAGGTCATCGGCAAGGTCGCGCGCACCGGTCACATCCCGGTGGGGTACTACAAGGACGAGGTCAAGACGGCGGCCACGTTCAAGACGTACGGCGGGAAGCGCTACTCGATCCCCGGTGACGACGCCCGGGTCGAGGAGGACGGCACCGTCACGATGCTCGGCCGCGGATCGGTCTCCATCAACACCGGAGGCGAGAAGGTCCACCCGGAGGAGGTCGAGGCCGCCCTCAAGACGCACCCCGACGTGTACGACGCGCTCGTGATCGGCGTCCCCGACGAGCGGATGGGCCACAAGGTCGCCGCCGTGCTCCACACGCGTGACGGCAAGTGCCCGCCGATCGACGAGCTGAACGACCACGCGCGGCGAGAGATCGCCCGCTACAAGTGCCCGCGAGCGCTGTGGGTCGAGCAATCGGTCAAGCGCAATCCCGCGGGCAAACCCGACTACCGATGGGCCGCGGAGATCGCCGCGTCCCGCCCCGCAGACGACAGCCAGGAGATCAGCAAGTGAGCATCCGTACCCCACTCGCGGAGGAATTCGGGATCGAGTACCCGGTCTTCGCCTTCACCCCGTCCAAGGCGGTCGCCGCAGCGGTGACGCGCGCCGGCGGCATGGGCGTCCTCGGGTGCGTCCGCTACAACGACGCGGCCGAGCTCGACGAGGTCCTGACCTGGATGGACGAGAACACGGACGGGAAGCCGTACGGCGTGGACATCGTCATGCCGAACAAGGTACCCACCGAGGGCAGCACCACCGACATCGCCGCGATGATCCCCGAGGAGCACAAGGCGTTCGTCTCCCGGGTCCTCGACGACCTCGGGGTGCCGCCCCTCGGTGACGACGCCGAGCACAACGCCGGTGTCCTGGGGTGGCTCCACTCGGTCGCCGAGGCGCACGTCGAGATGTCGCTCAAGCACCGCCCGGTGCTCATCGCCAACGCGCTCGGCTCCCCGCCCAAGCACATCGTGGACCTCGCGCACGCCAACGGGATCAAGGTCGCCGCGCTCGCCGGTGCGAAGAAGCACGCGCTCGCGCACGTGGACAACGGCGTCGACATCGTGATCGCCCAGGGCGGGGAGGCCGGCGGCCACACCGGCGAGGTCGCGACCCTCGTTCTGGTGCCGGAGATCGTCGCTGCGCTCGACGGGCGCGCGCCCGTGCTGGCCGCCGGCGGGATCGGGAGCGGCTCGCAGGTCGCGGCCGCGATCGGCATGGGCGCCGAGGGGGCGTGGATGGGCTCCCGGTGGCTCACCGCCGCGGAGTACGGCGATGACGGCGGCTCCAAGGCGATGCAGGAGGCGCTCGTCGCGGCCACCAGTGCCGACACCGTCCGCACCCGCATCTACTCGGGCAAGCCCGCGCGCCTGCTCAAGAGCAAGTGGACCGAGGCGTGGGCGGCCGAGGGTGCGCCGGGTCCGTTGCCGATGCCGCTGCAGAACATCCTCGTCGCGGAGGCGCACCAGCGGATCTCGGAGGCGCAGGATCCGGAGGTCGTGGCCATGCCGGCGGGCCAGATCATCGGTTCCCTGGAGGGTGTCGTCCCGGTCGCCGAGACGATGGCCCAGATCGTGAGAGAGTACGAGGCGGCGGTGGAGCGCCTGCGCGGCACCCTGGGCTGACCACGCTGACCACCCTCGGCTGATCACGCTGGGCTGACCATCCTGGGCTGATCACCCCGGGCCGACGTCAGCGCGCGTCCGGATTTCTTTCACTGCCGCCCCCGTCGATGAACCCTCGCCCGCACCGATGCGCACGCGAGAGTTCATCGCCGGGGGCGGCTGTGTTCTGGGCGTACAGGCGCGGCCGCGGATGCCCGCCCACGCGCCGTGGGGCGGCTCAGGACTGCGTGATGAACAGGAACATCGCCGCCCAGTGACAGGCGAACGCGATGACCGTGCAGGCGTGGAAGACCTCGTGGAAGCCGAAGACCCCGGGAACGGGATTCGGCCGCTTGAGGCCGTAGACCACCGCACCGCCCGTGTAGGCCACGCCACCGGCGACCACGAGTGCGACCCCCACGGGGTTGGCCTCGACGAGGTCGCCGGCAAACCACACCGCTGTCCAGCCCAGGACGATGTACAGCACCACGTACAACCACCGGGGCGCCGACAACCAGAACAGGCGGAACGCGATCCCGATCAGCGCTCCCGTCCACACGATCACCAGCAGGATCGTGCTGGCCGGGGCGTCGAGCGCGGCGACCGTCATGGGCGTGTAGGTGCCCGCGATGAGCAGGAAGATGTTCGAGTGGTCCAGCCGGCGCAGCAGCGCGGTGGCCTCCGGGCCCCAGGAGCGGCGGTGGTACAGGGCAGAGATCCCGAAGAGCAGCGTCGACGTTGCCAGGAACACCGCGCACGCCCACTTCAGCGCGGCCCCGTCCGCCAGGACCGTGAGGACCACGCCGAGCACCACGGCCACCGGCAGGGTCCCGGCGTGGATCCACCCGCGGAGCAGCGGCTTCTCGGGTAGCGCGGGGACGCCGAAGTCGTCGTCGTCCGCATCGGTCCTCGGGTGGGCAGTGGAGTTCACACGCAGAACCTACCGCCACCTCACACGGGCGTGAACGTCCTGTGACCGTCCACACGCGCCCACACACGATCGCCGGCGGGGTCGGGGCCCAGTGCGGTGAGGTCGCGGGCGCGGAACTTGAAGCTCGCCGTGCGCGGCAACTCCGCGGTCACCCGCAACAGTGACGGCCACTGCTTGGGGCCCAGGTCGGACTGCTCGGCGAGGAACTCCCCGAGGCCGGCCGCCACCTCGACCGGGTCCGCCCCCTCCCGCAACACGACCGACGCGGCGACGGCGTCGCCGATCGTGCCCGGGCCGCGCACCTCGTCCG
>NZ_JAALEF010000105.1:0-2308 GCF_014145245.1 Dietzia sp. B44
TCCTGCCGCTCACCGGCGCCGGTTCCGAAGTACACGGTCGACTCGGACACCACCGGCCGGTCGGAGGGCAGGTTGGCCACCTCACCGACGGCGAAACCGGACTCGCGGAGGGCTTCCCCGGTCCTGCCGGCGAGCCCGGAGACGTTGCTGTTGTTGAACACCTGCACAGGCACCGAGGTCACTGCCGGCACGCCGCCGGGCTGACCGGCGGGAGGCGGCGAGGCGGGCTCGGCGGGCTGGCCGGGCACCGCCTCACCCTCGGGGGCACCCTGCGGGTCCTGGCCGGCGGGCGCGTCCCCGGGTTGTCCCGGGTCGACGGCCTGGCCCTGCTCGGGCTGTTCGACCTGCGTGGTGCCCTGATCGGTGGCGGTCGGGGTCTCGTCGTCACCCCCGAACAGTTGGACGAGCCCGATGCCGATCGCCAGGACCACTGCGGCGAGGAGGACCATCGCGATGGCCCGGTAGGGAGGGCCGGTCGGTTCATCCGGATCGGGACCGACCCCGGTATCGCCAGCGGGCGCGCCCGGGCCGTAGGGATCGTACTGCGAGGTTTCGGGCTGGGAGCTCACGCCGGTGAGTGTAGGTCAGTCGAGTCGCATTCCCAGGTTGCGCGCCGCGCGTGCCTTCTGACGGCTGCTCCGCATGCGCCGCAGCCGCTTGACGAGCAGCGGGTCCGCGGCCAGCGCCTCGGGGCGGTCGATGAGGTCGTTGAGGATCTGGAAGTAGCGCGTGCCGGACATCTCGAACTTCTGCCGGATCGCCTCCTCCTTGGAGCCTGCGAACTTCCACCACTGCCGCTCGAACTCGAGCATGGCCTGGTCCCGGTCGGAGAGGACGGGGTCGGCGGCGTGTAGCTCGGCCGCGGGCTGCGTCCCGCCCTCGAGCTGCGGCCCGCGTGCCGCAGTAGCTGATCGACCCATGCGCGCACCTCCTGTGGTGTCGGTGTGTGGCGGCCGCTCGCCCGGTGCGGGTGTGCGGATCACACCGTTGTGATTCCCCCGTAGTGAACCACACGGATCCGACACCCTGCCAGGTGCGCACTAGGATCGACTGCCATGGCCGTCCTGCCCATCGTCATCCTCGGCGATCCCGCCCTCCACGCCCCCACCGAGCCCGTCACCGGGTCCCCGGAGGAGATCCGCGACCTCGTCCGCGACCTCTACGAGACCATGGACGCCGCCAACGGCGTGGGGCTGGCCGCCAATCAGGTGGGCGTACGCAAGCGGGTATTCGTCTACGACTGCCCCGACCTGGACACCGAGGACGGCGAGGGCGTCTCACGCGAGGACGTCGAGGCCCGTGGCGGCTGGATCACCCGCCGTGGCTGCGTGATCAACCCGGTGCTCGAGACCTCCGAGATCCCGGAGACCATGCCGGACCCGGAGGAGGATCTCGAGGGGTGTCTGTCCGTCCCCGGCGTGAACTTCCCGCGCGGGCGCGCCTGGTGGGCCCGGGTCACCGGCACCGACGAGAACGGCGAGCCGGTCTCGGTGGAGGGCTACGGCCTGTTCGCGCGGTGCCTGCAGCACGAGGTGGGCCACCTCGACGGCGTCCTCTACACGGACGGACTTATCGGCCGGAACCGCAAGGCCGCCAAGAGACACATCCGCGACGCCGGCTGGGGCGTCCCCGGGTTGAGCTGGGACCCGACCACCGATCCCGATCCGTTCGCCGACGAGGATGACGACGACGACGAGGCCACCGACCTCCATGGCTGAGCAGGACCGGGGTCTGGCGGACCGGTCCCGGTGGAACGCCGGCAGACGCGTGGAGACGGGGATGCGCGTGGTGGTGCGTCGTCATCTGGAGGCCGGGCAGAGTTCGCACCTTTACACCGACGTCATCGGGCACGTGATCGCGCTGGATCCCGAACTGGTGGTGCGCCGGGAGTCGGGCGAGGAGGAGCGGATCCCGGACTCCGACATCGCCGTCCTCAAGGTGTTGCCGCCCCGCCCGGTCCGCGCCCGCGACGTCCGGGCCCACGAGTACGCGGGCGCGTTGGCGTGGCCGGGTACCGAGTTCGAGCTGGTGGACGGCTGGTTCTGCCGCGCCGGGGACGACTGGTCCTACCGCGGGAACTCGGCGGTCCCGGTGTTGCCGTGGGCCAGTTGCGCGGAGCTCGACGGGGTCCGCGACTGGTACGCCGCCCGCAGCCTGCCGCTGCGCCTGGTGGCCGTGGACCGGTTGGTCCGGGCGGACCGGATGATTCTCGACGGGGTGCCGGTGGATCCCGCACGGGTGAACGCGGACCGGGAACTGCTGCTGTGCACTGCCGACAGCCGCGAGTTGTTGGCCCGCGTGGACGCCA
>NZ_JAALEF010000106.1:0-2201 GCF_014145245.1 Dietzia sp. B44
CGGCCGCCCGCCCGGCCGGGGTGGCCTGCCTCCCGCCCGCCTCGATCCGCCCGTGTACGACGCCTCTGGCCAGGCCAAGCTTCTCCGCCAGCATCGCGGCGACTCCCCCGGCGGAACGACCCTTCTGTCTGTGCAGGCCCGCCAGTTCGGCAGTGGCGCGCGCTCCGGCGGCCTCCAGCCGGCGGGCCACGATCTCGGCGCGTCCCACGGCGTCGACCAGCACGTCCGCGTCATGATCCGACCAGTCGACCTGGCAGAGGCTTTCCACGGAGGCCTCGAGGAACGCGAGAACGTCAGACAGCGGAGCCGTCTCCGACCCCTGCTCCGGCGCGTCCCACACTCCCTGTTCCATGGCTCGAAGTATAGAACACACGTACGACACCGAACGGGAGTCGACGAGGGACCGCCGGTCCAGAATTCGCGAGAGATGGTCGGTGCCGGCGAGGAACCGCCGGGTCGGAACTCCTAGTCGACGACGACGAGGGCCAGCCCGAAATCGCCGACCGCATCGGTCCACACCGCCTGACCGCTGAAGCCGTGCCCCGCGAGCTCCTCGACGAGCGCGTGGGGCTCGAACTTCCGGGCGATCTCGGTGCGGATCCCGTCACCGGCGGACAGCGTGCGCCCCCGCCCGAGCGTCGGGAAGTCGATCCGCACCTCGCGCACCGCACGCAGCCACATCTCGATCCGGCTCTCCCGGGCGTTCCACACGGCCTCGTGCCGGAAGTCGCGGCGGTCGAGGCCCGTGCACTCGACGGTCCGCGCGATCACGTCGAGCATGTTGAGGTTGAACTCGGCGGTGACCCCGGCGGCGTCGTCGTAGGCCGCGACCAACCGTTCCGGACTCTTGACCAGGTCGAATCCCACGGCTAACCGGTCACCCGGGGCCATGATGCCGCGCATCATGCGGAAGAACCCGGCGCGCTGCGACTCGCTGAAGTTGCCGACGGTGCCGCCGAGGAACAGCACCAGCCGTCCGCCCGGCTCACCCGGCAGGGGGCCGTCGAGAGCGGTGATGTCGCCGATGACCGGGTCGATCCGCAGACCCGGATACTCCTGCTCGAGCGCGCGGGCGGTCTCGAAGAGCATCTCGGTGCTGATGTCCAGGGGCACGAATCCCGCATCCGCGCTCCCGGCCGCCAAGACGTCGAGCAGCACCCGGGTCTTCTCGCAGGTCCCGGCCCCGAGCTCGACCACCGTCGAGGCCGCGCCCACGATGTCGCCGGCCCGGGACCGCAGGATCTCGGCCTCGGCCCGGGTGGGGTAGTACTCCGCCACGCGGGTGATCTGGTCGAACAGCAGGCTGCCCTTCTCGTCGTAGAACCAGCGCGGGGGCAGGGTGGGCGGGTCGGAGAAGAAGCCTTCGAGCAGGTCCGACTCCAGCGCGGCGGCGTCGGGGTCGGTGGACTCCGTCGTCGTCGTGGTGGTCGTCGTCGTAGTCGTCGTGGTCGGGTTCTCGGTGTCGGTCATCGGGCGAGCCTCAGTCCCGTCGCCGCCCACCGGGATGAGGCGGGGAAGAAGTTCCGGTAGGTGGGTCGCGTGTGGCCCGCCGGGGTGAGTGCGCTGCCACCACGTAGGACGTGCTGGTCGGACATGAACTTGCCGTTGTACTCGCCGGCGGCGCCCTCCTCGGTGACGAACCCCGGGTAGGGCAGGTAGGCGCTGGCGGTCCATTCCCAGACGCCGCCGATCGTCCGATCCGTGGCGGGTTGCGGGTGGCAGCGGTCGGGGTCGAGCTCGTCGCGGATCTCCCAGCCGGCGGTGGCGACCTCCCACTCGAACTCGGTGGGCAGGCGGGCCCCGGCCCACCGGGCGTACGCGTCGGCCTCGTAGAAGGACACGTGGCACACGGGTTCGGCGTCCACGACCGGACGGCGACCCGAGAGGGTGAAGGTGGTCCACTCGCCGTCGGCGGCGGGCGCCCCGGCGGTGCCCGCGGACGCGCTCCCGCCGGCACCGTCCTCGCGCCTCCAGTACCCGGGTGCGTCCCAGCCCTCGTCCTGCACGGCGGCCCACCCGTCGGAGAGCCACAGCTCGGGGCGGGCGTACCCTCCGTCGGCCATGAACTCCTTCCAGTCGGCCACCGTGACCTGGCGGGTCGCCACCTGTCCGCCGGGGATCCACACCCGGTGACGCGGGCGCTCGTTGTCGTAGGAGAAGCCGTCGTAGGAGGAGCCGCCGGAGGGCAGATCGTCGTGGGA
>NZ_JAALEF010000107.1:0-1633 GCF_014145245.1 Dietzia sp. B44
CATCGAGAAGAGTGTTTCGACCGCATCGGCCGAGTGGAAATGTGCGGAACGCTCTTTTCGATGACGCCGCGCGAGGCCGGGGACGCCGGGCGAGACGGCGAGGCCGGGGAGGCCGGGCGAGGTCAGGCCAGGCGGGTCAGGCGATGTCGGGGGTGGTCATCAGGCGCTCGACGTCGTCGACCAGGTCGCGCCACTCGCCCGCCTCGTCGTCGAACGGCGCGCTGGGCTCGAGCAGCCTGGCGTCGTCCGGGTTGAGGACGTAGTGGAGGAACCGGCGCAACGAGGTTCCTCGGCCGGTGACCGCGGCCTCGAGGTCGGAGTCGCCCACGTAGTTCGCGAGGTCGGTGACCAGTTCCACGGCGAGCGCGAGCTGCCCGGAGTCGACCATCCCGGGGCCGACCTCGATGTCGCGGTCGAGGCCGGCCAGGACGTAGGTGTTGTCCTCGGTCACGTGGACGTCCAGGCTGCCGTCGATCGCCGCGATCTTGACGCGCTCGTAGGTCGCCACGTGGCTGAGCGTCTCGTCGTCGTGGTCGGCCAGGTACCGGGACAGGCCGCGGGCGCTGGTGAACACGTACGCCTGGTCCCCGTCGCCGAGGAACACCGGCCGATCGCCGAGATAGCAGCGCAGGCTCAGGTACTCCTGATCGGCGAAGATGATCTTCACGGGGTCGATCCCGACCGTCTCCCACAGCGAACCCTCCGGGTACCCGGTGGGGGCGGCCTCGGGCTCGGGCGCGGGCTCGGGGAGCGCGGCCTCAGCGGCCTCCAGGTCCGCTCGGGCGCGATCGACCTCGGCGCGCGGGACCTCGGGGGTGGTCATGACGTCCTGGATCGCGTCGAGCACGTCGTCCCAGCCCTTGGCGACGGTCTTCCGGATGGACTTCCACAGCTTCAACCCGTCCCGCCCGTAGAACTCGTCCATCCCGCGGGTGACGGCGGCGAGGATCGGGTTGCCGTTGAAGAACTTGGTGACGGTGTCCAACTCGCACACCTCGCCGATCGAGCGGGCGATGGTGAAGGACTGGTCGATCTCGTCGACCGAGGACTCCGTGGGGTTCTCGCCGAGGAGTTCGAGGACGCCGACGAGGTCGTAGCAGTTCTCGTCCGCGGCGCGGAACGCCAGCACGTCGGAGGTCGCGAACTCGTCCCAGGACGGGTGGTCCTGCAGATCATGTTGCGCGCCGCTCCGGACCAGGGCCAGGAGTTCGGCGGTCGAATCGAACGCGTAGAGGTCCTCGTCGAGGCCGAGGAACGCCTCCCAGTCGTCGTTGTCCTCCCGCCAACTGGGCGCCCAGAGGGTCGTGACGTCTCCCTCAGGGAGACCGAGCTCGATCGGGACTATGTCCTTGGCCATGCCGGTCAGCATATCCACGGCCCGTCAGCCGGTGCCACGGCCCGCCGACAGGGCACCGGCTGAGTCGTCCCCGGCGGCCTCGGCGGCCTGCGCGCGGCCGCTCACCGCGAGGGCGACCGACCCCGAGACCAGCTCGGCGCGTCGGGCGTTGGCCTGCCTGACGGCACTGGAGGTGGCCTCGAGGATGGCGGACGCCACCGTCTCGCAGCCGTGGGCGCGCAACCCGGCCGACAGTACGAGGTCGATCACCGCGCCACCGGAGTCGGCGGTGGCGGA
>NZ_JAALEF010000108.1:0-23345 GCF_014145245.1 Dietzia sp. B44
TGATCTCCGACCGCGTCGGCGGGCCGGTCCGCGTCGCGTCCTCGAGGGGACACGCCGTTCCGGCAGCACCCGGACACGGTGACCCCGTGGCCGGTCCGCGCGACCGGGCGGGGGACGGGACGGGGGACGCGGTACGCGGCGTCGGTCCGGACCGGCAGTCCCACGGTGGGCTCGATACGGACCGGTATGGCGCAGACCGATACGACGCGGACCGAATCGACGAGGCCTACCCACAGCCGGACGAGGCCACCCAGAAACGTCGCTGGCAGATCATGGCCGGCACCAGCGCGGCGGCCGTCGTGGTGATCGCGCTGTTGTCCGCGTGGCTACTCGGGGCGCTGGCCGGTGGCGGCGACGAGACCCCCCTGTCCCAGCAACTCGACGCGATCGAACGGGCCGCGCAGGCCAGCAGGTCCGCCGCGACCACCGAGCCCGCATCGGACGAGTCGGGCCCGGGGGAGACCGAGCCCACCCGTGAGGCACCGTCCACGCCCGTCACGGTCTCGGACGTCACCTCGTGGCAGCCCGTCGGGTCGGCGGGGGTCGCAGAGAACTCCTCGAGCGCCCCGAACGTCGCGGACGGTGACAGGTCGACCTCGTGGTCCACCGACACCTACCGCAACCAGCTCGGCGACGGCGGGGCCGCGTACAAGCCCGGGGTGGGCCTCCTGTTGACCCTCGACGGCGAGCAGGAGACCCGGCGCGTGGTGGTCCACTCGGACGACGACGGTGTGCGCTTCGAGGTCCGGGTCGCCGACAGTGCGTCCCCGGACTCTCTCGAGGACACCACCCTGCTCGGCGAGGGGACGATCCGGGACGGCTCGGGGACCGTGACGATCGACGAGCCCGAGGAGTCCCGGTACCTGATCGTGTGGTTCACCCGGCTCGGTACCTCCGGCCCCGAGTCGTACGCGGCGTCGATCAGCGAGATCCTTCTCACCCGGTGATCCGGCCCGGCCACGGCCGAGCCCTCCCGGCCGCATCGACGACGAGAGCGACGTCGCGAGCGAGGTCGCGAGCGAGGTCGAGCCGGCTGCCCGCTCCCGGGCCCGAGGTGACAGCCCCACGGCGGTCCCCGCCGCGTTAACGTCACCGCCGTGAACACCAGCGCCGTCGACGATCTCTCCACGGTCACGGGACGCTCCCCGCTCACCGCCGGGTCGCGCCTCACGGCCGGGTCCGCGCTCTCGGACGTCGAGCTGCTCGACGCGCACATCGCCGGCGACCCGGACGCGTTCTCCGCCCTCGTCCGGCGCCACTACGACTACCTGTGGCGGCTGGCCATACGGACCTCCTTCAACCGTGAGGACGCCGCCGAGGCGCTCCAGGACGCCCTCATCTCGGCGTACCGGAAGGCCGACTCCTTCCGCCACGCCTGCCCCGTCCAGGGTTGGCTCTACCGCATCGTGGTCAACGCCTGCCTGGACAAGATGCGGTCACAACGCCTGCGCACCCACTCCGAGCTCACTCCCAGACTGCACGAGGAGATCTCGCTGCGGGACCACTTCTACCAGGACCCCGCCTACGCGATCATCGTCGCCGAGGCCCTGGCGGAGCTGCCCACCGACCAGCGGGACGCGGTCGTCGTCGTCGACATGCTGCGCTGCACGGTGGCCGAGGCGTGCCACCTGCTCAACGCCCGCCCCGGCACCATCAAGAGCCGGTGTTCGCGCGGGCGGGCCAAGCTCAGCGTGCTGCTCGCGGGGGTCACCCTCACCGACTGAGGGAACAACACCGACCCGCCGGGTGTTGTCGCCTTAGTAGATCCATCGATCGGCATAGTGGTTCCGCAGATCGTGTGGATCCGCAGATCGTCCCGGCCCACGTTCCCCACCCGCCAAGGAGTCCGAAGAACCCATGAGCGACACCCTCCACGACGTCATCATCGTCGGATCCGGCCCGGCCGGGTACACCGCCGCCATCTACTCCGCTCGGGCCGAGCTCAAGCCGGTGGTGTTCGAGGGTTCGCAGTTCGGCGGTGCGCTCATGACCACCACGGAGGTCGAGAACTTCCCGGGCTTCGCCGAGGGGATGATGGGCCCAGACCTGATGATGCAGATGCGGGAGCAGGCCGAGCGCTTCGGCGCCGACCTCCGCATGGAGGACGTCACCTCGATGGACCTGGCCGGCGAGGTCAAGATCGTCCGCGTGGGGGAGGAGGAGCACCGCGCCCGCGCCGTGATCCTCGCCATGGGCACCGCCGCACGCTACCTCGGCGTCCCCGGCGAGCAGGAGTACCTCGGCCGTGGCGTGAGTTCCTGCGCCACCTGCGACGGATTCTTCTTCCGGGACAAGCCGATCGTCGTGGTGGGCGGCGGCGACTCCGCCATGGAGGAGGCCACCTTCCTCACCAAGTTCGGTTCCTCGGTGACCATCGTGCACCGGCGGGAGGAGTTCCGCGCCTCCAAGATCATGCTCGAACGGGCCAAGGAGAACGAGAAGATCTCGTTCGTCCTCAACACCACGGTCGACGAGGTGCTCTCGGGTGCCAGTGGATCGGTCGAGCGCCTCAAGCTGCGCAACACGGTCACCGGTGAGACGAGCGAGCTCGAGACGGCCGCGATGTTCGTGGCGATCGGTCACGACCCGCGCTCCGAATTGGTCCGGGACCAGGTGGAGGTCGACGAGGACGGGTACGTCCTCACCGGCCAGACCACCGCGACCTCGATCCCGGGGGTCTTCGCCTGCGGCGACCTGGTGGACCACCGCTACCGGCAGGCCATCACGGCCGCCGGTTCGGGGTGCGCCGCCTCGATCGATTCCGAGCGTTGGCTCGCCGAGCAGGCCTGACCCCCACCGGGCGGACCCGATCCGCGCGGGCGGGACACCCGGGACGCCCACACCCCCACCCCGAAAGGACCCACCACAATGGCCGTGAACACCCCTAACATCATCGACGTGACCGAGGACGACTTCGCCGAGGCCGTGCTCGCCGCCAGCGGGTCGAAGCCCGTCCTGGTGGACTTCTGGGCCACGTGGTGCCGCCCCTGCACCATGATGGCGCCGGTCCTGGACGAGCTCGCCGGAGCCGAGTCCGACAAGCTCACGGTCGCCAAGGTCGACGTGGAGGCCAACCAGGAGCTCGCCGCCGAGTACCAGATCACCGCCATCCCGGCGATGCTGCTGTTCTCCGAGGGCAAGCCGGTCAAGCGCATCACCGGAGCGAAGTCCAAGTCGGCGCTGCGCACCGAGCTCGGGGACGTCCTCTAGACGCCCCGCCCACTCGGGTGCGCTCCGGGCACGTCCGCGCCGGAGGCGGTAAGTTCATCCGGGTACCCAGTCGAGTGGAGCGGAGGAGAACCATGGCGTGGCGACGCGGTGACCGTGGGCCCGAGGTGGCCTCGATCCGGGCGACCCTCGCGGGAATGGGCCTGTTGCACAACATCGAGTCCGTCGGGGTCACCGAACCCCAGACCGGATCGATCCTGGCCCGGACCGACGCCGTGTTCGACGCCGACCTGGAGACGGCCGTCCTGGCCTTCCAGCAGGCCCGTGGGCTCATCTCGGACGGCATCGTGGGTCCGTCGACCCAGGCGGCGCTCCATGACGCCACCCACGTCCTCGGGACCCGCGATCTCAGCTACATCGTCTCCAGGCCCATGGCGGGAGACGACGTGGCGCAGTTCCAGCGTCGGCTCGGGGAACTCGGTTTCTACGCGGGACTGGTCGACGGCACCTTCGGTCCCCTCACCCATGCCGCGGCGACGGACTTCCAGCGGGACTGCGGCCTGCCCGCGGACGGCGTCGTGGGAGCCGAGACCCTGGACACCCTGAACAGGTTCTCCACCCTGTTCAAGGGTGGGGACGTCTCCTCGCTGGTCGAGCGCGAGCGGGCGCGGACCTCCGGCCCGATGCTCGCCGGCAAGCGGATCGTCCTGGACCCCGGCCCCAGCGGTTCGGAGAACCCGATCCGCATGGACACCCCGCACGGAACCATCACGGATGCCGAGCTGCTCTGGGACATCACCCGGCGGTTGTCCGAGCGGATGAACCAGGCGGGGGTCGAGGTCTTCCTCTCCCGGCCGGAGGCGATGATCCCGACCGACCCCGAGCGCGCCGAGATCGCGAACGCCTTCAACGCCGATCTCATGATCTCGCTCCGCCTGGACCGGCATCCCAACCCGGTGGGCAACGGTGTCGCCACCTTCTACTTCGGCAACTCCCTGGGTGCCGAGTCGATGCTCGGGGAGGCGCTGTCCGGGTTCATCCAGCGCGAGATCGTCAGTCGCACCAGTCTCCGCGACTGTCGCACCCACGGGCGGAGCTGGCCCCTTCTCCGGATGACCCGGATGCCGTCCATCCAGATCGTCCTGGGGTACGCCTACAATCCCCGCGATCTCTCCATCCTCGGGGACCGCACCGCACAGGACACCATCATCGACTCCATCCTCGTGGGGGTGAAGCGCCTCTACCTACTCGACGAGGACGATCACCCCACCGGGTCGATGTCCGTCAACGAGCTGATCGACTACGAACAGCGTCAGCGGGACTGACGTCCCGCCCGCGGGTCCACCGTGTGCCGGGCGGTCGCCCCGGACAACACCCCCAGCCTCCTGGTGGCGAATCCCCGCTCCGCGAAGAGCTGATCGAGCGCCCTCTCGACGTCGGCCTTCCAGAGATGCTCACTCTCGATATCGAGTCGGAGTCTCGGATGGGTCTCGTGCTCGGCCACGACGGTGAACCCGTGCTCCACGAGGAAGCCGGTCGGAGCGATGCACGACTCCGAACCACACGTGTCACGTGACAGTACGTCCCCGGTGTCCCCGGACGTCACCCCGAAGGCCTCAATCGCCTTGATTCCGCGTCGGCGCAGATCCACCACCACCGCATCGAGGAGCGAGGTCAGCGCACCGCCGGGCGCCCCGTGCTCGATGCTCAACCCCGCCAGGAGGATGGCGTCCGAGCCCACCGGGGAGGTCGGGAAGCAGGCCGCACGCGGCACCATCCCGGGGGGCGCGTAGAACGCCGCCCCGGTCGAGCGGTCACCATAGCTGGCTATCTGACCACACACACCCCATTCCAGGGACACGTGGGAGATCCACGCCTCCTTCTCGAACTCGGGATCCCCCGGCTCGTCCTGGCCGACCTGCCCGTCAGTCTGCCAGTACACACATTTGCGAGCCCGGGGCCCGAGCTGGTCCACGGCGGAGAGGTCGAGCGGCCGGATCGAGTTCATCGCGGCGATCCGGGCGTCCCGCCCTCGAGTAGCGTCAGGACCCGGTTCAGGTCATCGGCGTCGCCCACGTCGATCGTGATGCGCCCCTTTCGCCGCCCCATGGTGACCGACACCGACGTCTCGAAGCGATCGGACAGTCGACCCGCCACCGCCTCCAACTCAGGATCCCGTCGGCGACCCTGTGGCGCGGGGGAGGGCCTCGACGCCGTACCGTCGCCCTCCCGGTTCAACAGTGTGACGATCTCCTCCGTGGCCCGGACCGACAGGCCCTCCGCCACGATTCGCGCTGCGAGCTCGTCCTGGGCGGGCGCCCCGGCCTCGAGGCCCAGCAGTGCTCGGGCATGGCCGGCGGACAGCACACCGGCCGCCACTCGGCGCTGGACAGCGGTCGGCAACTGGAGCAGACGGATGCTGTTGGTGATGGCCGGACGCGACCGACCGATCCGGGTCGCGAGCTCGGCCTGCGTCACGTCGAACTCCTCAAGGAGCTGTTGGTACGCCGCCGCCTCCTCGAGGGGATTGAGCTGGACCCGATGGATGTTCTCGAGAAGCGCGTCCCGGAGGAGATCCTCGTCGTCGGTCTGCCGCACGATCGCCGGGACCGTCGGGAGCTCGGCCCGTTGGCTCGCGCGCCAGCGTCGCTCGCCCATGATGAGCTGATATCGGCCGGCCGCGATCTCACGGACGACGATCGGCTGGAGGAGCCCGAACTCTTTGACGGAGTGAGCCAGCTCGGCCAGCGCCTCTTCGTCGAAATGGGTTCGGGGCTGTTTCGGGTTCGGCTCGATCGCCGACGGAGGGATCTCGCGATACACCGCGCCGGGATCCACGAGGTCGTCGGTTTCACGTGAAACATCGTCGTCCCTCGCACCGTCCGGACGGGGTGCCCGATCGGCGTCGTCGACGGAGACGTTGCTCGCTGCCGACATCCCCGGACCGCTGGACCTCGGCCTGGGGGGAGTGGTCCGCGGACCACCGCCCCTCGGACCCAGGATCACGTCGGCTGCATCACTGCCCAGACGTGGACCCTCGTCCGGCCCCGTGGGGATCAGGGCGGCGAGCCCCCGGCCGAGACCACCCCTGCGTTGCTGACTCATCGACTCTCCTCCGTGCCGGTGGACACGCGGCCGTCCTCCACGTGTGAGTGCAGACGATCCGCGCGGCTGTTGAGCTCCTTCGCCGCGTCCAGGTACGCGAGAGCGCCGCGGGATCCGGCGTCGTACTGGAGGATGGTCATCCCGTACCCGGGAGCCTCCGACACCTTGACGCTCCTCGGGATGACGGTACGGAGCACCGTGTCACCGAAGTGGGTACGGACCTCGCCGGCGACCTGCTCTGCGAGCTTGGTCCGTCCGTCGTACATCGTCAACATGATGGTGGAGATCTCCAACGACCGGTTGAGGTGCTGCTGGATCAACTCGACATTGCGCAGCAACTGGCCGACCCCTTCGAGCGCGTAGTACTCGCACTGGATAGGGATCAGCACCTCACTCGCCGCCACCATCGCGTTCACCGTGAGCAGTCCCAACGAGGGGGGACAGTCGATCAGGACATAGTCAATGCCCAACGACACGAGGTCCTCGCTGTTGAGCACCTCGGCGAGCCGATGCTCCCGGTGGTCGAGGCCCACCAATTCGATCTCGGATCCCGCGAGATCGATCGTCGCCGGGATACAGAACAGACGCTCGGCATGGGGACTGCTCTGCATGAGGTCTTCCAGGGCGTGTTCCCACATGAGGAGCTCGTAGCTCGACGGGGTTCCCTCCCGGTGATCCACTCCGAGCGCGGTGCTGGCGTTGCCCTGCGGGTCCATGTCGATCACCAGGACACCGAGACCACCGAGGGCGAGAGACGCCGCAAGATTGACCGTCGAGGTGGTCTTACCCACCCCACCCTTCTGATTGGCGATGGTGATGATCCGCGGATGCGGGGGCCTCGGCAACGCGGGGGCGTCGCCGTGGAGTACCTCGTTCGCCTGCCGTGCGGCCGCGAAGATCGGGGTCTCGTCTTCGGACATCCGTCACCTTTCAACTACCTGTCAGAGCAACTCAGCGCATCGTCCCGATGCCCCTGCCGCCAGTGTTTCACGTGAAACCGACATCGCCCGCTGCGATTCCGACGGACATCACCGATGCCGTGAACCGCGTGCGCGAGAGCGGGAGCCACGGCTACCCACTCTAGTCGCGAGCGTCGCAATGACGAGCCTCGTCTCCTCCGCATCCGGCGCGGACACGACCTCGACGCGCGCACCATCAAAGCCCAGTTTCCGGAGGGCCCGCTCGTCTCGTTCGATCTCGTCCGCGGCGGAGGCACCCTTCAGCGCCACCATCCGACCACCCGGTCTGAGCAACGGCGCAGACCATCCGGCGAGCCGCGAGAGCGGAGCGACGGCCCGCGACGTCACCACGTCAGCACCGCCGGCGTCTGCGATCACGCCCTTCTCCTCGGCACGACCGCGCACCACACGAACATCCAGTCCCAGTTGGTCGACCACCTCGAGCAGAAAGGTCGACCGACGGAGGAGGGGCTCGACCAGAGTGATGCGGAGATCGGGTCGGGCAAGCGCGAGCGGGATGCCCGGTAGGCCGGCGCCGCTGCCGATGTCGACCACCGACTCGTTCTCCATGAACCCGACGGCGGCCGCCGCACTGTTGAGTACATGTCGGTCCCACAGCCGCGGGCGCTCGCGTGGTCCCATCAGCCCCCGCTCCAGACCGGCGGTCGCGAGGATCTCCACGTACCTGACCGCGAGGGGGAGACGGTCGCCGAACACTGAAGCCGCGCCGGCGGGAGGTTCCGGGGGAGTCTCGACCATTGACGTCTCACTCGTATCGTCCCGGGCGTCATCGCTTGTGGACGCATCGACCTCGTCACGTGTCGTTTCGTGCCCTGTGTCCTCGTTCATGTCACCGTCGTCCTCTTCCGGCGCGAATCGCCTCTGGTTTCACGTGAAACATCCCCCGAATAACATCGATGTAAGTAGCCGTGTCCGCACCACGCTCAACCCCTACATGACGCCGGGGGCGCGGGCTCCAAGCCCGCGCCCCCGTTAGTCTCGCTGTCCGGCACTCGAACCGGCTCGGTCAGTCCGGCAGCTCGGTCAGGTCGGCAGGACCACGACCCGCCGATTCGGCTCGGCCCCGGTCGAGTCCGAGGACACTCCCTCGATCTCCGCTATCGCATCGTGGATGACCTTCCGCTCGAACGGGGTCATCGGCTCGAGCTCCTCGGGTTCGCCGGACTCGAGCACCCGCAGTGCGGCCACCCGACCGGCCTCGGTCAACGCCTCGCGTTTGGCAGCGCGCCACCCGGAGATGTCCAACATCAACCGGCTGCGATCTCCCAGCTCCTGCTGAACGGCCAACCGGGTCAGTTCCTGCACGGCGTCGAGAACCGCACCGTCGGAACCCACGAGGCGATCCAGATCCTCGCTCCCGTCGATGCTGACGATCGCACGATCGCCCTCGACATCCAGATCTATGTCCCCGTCGAAGTCCAGGATGTCCAAGAGCTGCTCGAGGTAGTCACCGGCCACCTCGCCCTCCTCGACAAGACGCTCCTCCGACACCTCGATGTTCTTCTTCGACATGGATCTGCCTCCGTCATCGCCGCCGATCGCCGCGCCCGTCCTGGCCGGCGAGTACTCACCCCAAGTATGGGACAAGGTCCCCGATGCCGGGGCATCGGGGACCTTGTCGGTGGTCTGACTGACCTGCGGTCAGCGTTTACGCTTCTTCTTCTTGCCCTTACCGCTTCCCCCGCCGCTCTTCTGTGCGGGGCGCGTCCGTTGACCGCCCGGCTGCTGAGGTCTCTGACCCGGCCGAGGAGCCGCGCCCGGAGAGGGCGCGGGAGCGACCGCCGGGGCGGCGTCCGGGTCGTCGTCGTCATCCGACGTCACACCGGCCACCGTCTCCTGGGAGGCCACGGCGGTACCTGTCGGGGCACCCCGGCCCCTCTTGGGGTTGACGGGCTTCACGCCGACCCTCGGGGCGAGGGACTTCTGCTCCTCACGGCGCTTGAGGGCGGCCACGTCGTCCTCCTTGGCCATCTTCTCGAAGAGGTAGTACTGCTGGCCGAGGGTCCACAGGTTGTTGGTGACCATGTAGACGAGGATCGCCATCGGCCAGAACGCGCCGGTGACCAGGATGCCGATGGGGAAGGCCCACAGCATCAACTGGTTCATGATCTTGGCCTGCGGGTTGGCTGCGGCCTCAGGCGACTGGCGGGACAGCGAGATCCTGGCGTTGAGGTGCGTGGTGACCGCCGAGACGATCATCAGCGGGATGGCCACGATGATGATGTTCCAGCGCTCGAAGTCCAGTGCCGCCCCGGGGTCGACGAACGCCTGGAACTGCTCGATCGGCTGGGAGATGAACGACGACAGGGGAGCGCCGAACAGCCGCGCGTCCAGGAAGCTCTGGACCTCGTCCGCGTTGAAGACGTAGTTGCCGGTGTTCCGCGTCTCCTCCGCGCTCATACCGAGCGCACCGAAGTTGTTGCCCATCCGGTTGAAGGACCGGAGCACATGGAACAGACCCAGGAAGACGGGGATCTGGATGAACATCGGCAGACAACCGAGGACCGGATTGAACCCCTCGGACTTCTGGAGCTTGCGCGTCTCGGTGGCGAGCTTCTCGCGATCGTTCTTGTACCGCTTCTGCAGCTCCTTCATCCGCGGCTGCATCTCCTGCATCTTCCGCGAGAAGCGGATCTGCTTGGCCGCCGGCCAGAACAGCAGGATGCGGAGGGTGACCACGAGGAAGATCACGGAGAGCGCCCAGATGGCGCCGTTGGAGTCGGGTGACTCCACCCAGGGAAGAAAGCCCCCGAGGAACGCGAAGATCTTGTGCCAGAACCAGAGGATCCCGGAGATCGGGTAGTAGACCAGAGGGTCGGTGATGAACGACATCGGTGGTGGAGTCCTAGCTTCGTTCGGAGTTGTCGGGATGCTCGTGGGGATGATCCGCGGGATCGTCGGGGGCGCGGGGCTCGGAGGAACGGGATTCCGGGACCGGATCCCACCCGCCGGGAGTCCAGGGACCACACCTCAACAACCGCCACACCGAGAGCCACGTCCCGTACCAGGCGCCGTGCACTCGAACGGCCTCGACCGCGTAACTGCTGCAGGTGGGTTCGAACCGACAGCTCGGTGGGGTCAGGGGCGAGATCCCCTTCTGGTAGAAGTCGAGCATCCACAGAAGGACCCGGGCCACGGGGCCGTGGCGGCCCTCGGTCATGACCGCTCCTCACGAGCACGCGGCACCGCGGAGGACAGACCGGAACGCATATCGCGGACCAGATCGTCATGGGAGGCCGCCGCAGAGGCCGGATTGGCCCTGACCACGATCAGGAGATCGGGATCGAGCTCCGCCAGCAACTCGGCGGCGATATGACGAAGCCGCCGGCTGACACGGTGGCGGGTCACCGAGTCACCGACGGCTTTGCTGACGACCAGGCCGAAACGAGGACCGCCCACGCGGACGTCCGAAGAGTCCACGTGGGCGTGTACGACCATCGTCCGGCGGCCCTTCCTCGCACCCCTCCGCACCACCGCCGCGAAGTCAGCGGAACGGTGGAGCCGGTGGGTCCTGGGAAGCACCCGCCACCCCGGCCCGGATCAGGCCGTCAACGAGGCGCGGCCCTTACGGCGGCGAGCGCCGACGATGCCGCGTCCGGCGCGCGTGCGCATCCGGAGACGGAAGCCGTGCACCTTGGCACGACGACGGTTGTTCGGCTGGTAAGTCCGCTTGCCCTTGGCCATGATTGGCTCCTCACGTGAAGTAGGCGCCACTCGTGCGCCCGATCGAGTTCCTGATGTCGTCGAAACACCACTGACGGGCGGTACCACGACGCGCCGCACGCCTCACGGGCGCGCGACAGACTGCTCAAGATTACGCGCACGATGGCCTCGCCACCAAACCGTGTAATCACATCCGCACCATCGGTACCACCCTGCAGGCCACGGCAACACGCCGGGGCGCCGGATGCTTGACATCCGCCCTCCAGTTGATCTTGAGGGTTGCCCACGAGTTCACGGTGTTGTTACGGTCATTCATCATCGAGCCCCACCCGGGCCGCCTAACGTAATCACGACGCAGCAGACCCACCCTCACGCACTGGAGACCGAACCCGCCACCGCGGGGCCGGTCTATCTTCCACAGCTGTGGACAACCATGTGGATACCGCGTTGGACCTGGGTCGGAGCCTGTGGATAGAGTGTGGTGCCCGGCCGGGCCGAGAGGGTCGGCCACCCGGAACCACTTCACACCGACGAGAGGAGACCGCCCACCGTGTCTCCTGACCTCGAACACGTGTGGAGCGCGGTCCTCGACAAGCTGACCGACCCGTCTCTGGCCAGCGATGACAATCCCGCGTTGTCCCGCCAGCAGCAGGCCTGGTTGCGCCTCGTCCAACCGATCGCCGTGGTCAACGGGTTCGCGATGCTCGCCGCGCCGTCCGCGTTCGCCCGGGACAACATCGAGTCGATCCTGCGCGGGCCGATCACCCGCGCGCTCAGTTCCCAACTCGGGGAGCCCGTCGATCTGGCGGTCAAGGTCGACACCTCCCTCGCCGGCCGGCACCACCACTCCGATGCCGACGATCCCCGGATCGACGTCGACGAGATACACCGACCCGAGCCGGAGGCCTCCCATCCACCGGCCACCTCGCGCCCGGTCCGCATGACCGAGGAGCAGATCGCGGCCGAACGACTGCTGCACGGCAGCGACCGCGACGAGGCCCTGTCGGCGGCGACCGCGCCTGGACTCAACGAGCGGTACACGTTCAGCGCGTTCGTCCAGGGGAACTCCAACCGGTTCGCCCGAGCGGCGGCGCTCGCAGTCGCGGAGGCCCCGGCGCGCGCCTACAACCCGCTGTTCATCTGGGGCGAGTCGGGGCTCGGCAAGACACACCTGCTCCACGCGATCGGGCACTACTCCCTGAGGATGTACTCCGAACAGAAGGTCAAGTACGTCTCGACCGAGGAGTTCACCAACGACTTCATCAACTCCGTCCGCGACGGCCGCCAGAACATGTTCAAGAAGCGGTACCGCGAGGCCGACATTCTCCTGGTCGACGACATCCAGTTCCTCATCGGCAAGGAGCAGGTGCAGGAGGAGTTCTTCCACACCTTCAACACGATCCACAACGCCCAGAAGCAGATCGTCATCTCCTCCGATCGGCCCCCCAAGCAGCTCCAGCCCCTCGAGGACAGGCTGCGTACCCGCTTCGAGTGGGGTCTCATCACGGACATCCAGCCGCCCGAGCTCGAGACGCGAATCGCGATCATCGACAAGAAGGCCAAGTCGGAGAACTACGTGGTCCCCCGCGATGTCCTGGAGCTGATCGCCACACGCGTGCAGCGCAACATCCGCGAGCTCGAGGGTGCGCTGATCAGGGTCGTCGCGTTCGCCTCCCTCAACGGACACGAGATCGACGTCCCGTTGGCCGAGGTGGTCCTGCGCGACGTGGTCTCGGACGACGATTCCCTCCAGATCTCGGCCGCGACGATCATGGCGGTGACCGCGGAGTTCTTCTCCACCAGCATCGACGAGCTCTGCGGGACGTCGAAGACCCGGTCTCTCTCCCGCGCCCGCCAGATCGCGATGTACCTCTGTCGAGAGCTCACGGACCTCTCGCTACCCAAGATCGGCGTCACCTTCGGCGGCAAGGACCACACCACGGTCATGTACGCCCAGCGGAAGATCCTCAAGGAGATCAAGGACGACCGGCGCATGTACGACCAGATCCAGGAGCTCACCGCCCGGATCAAGGAACGCTCGCGGTCTCTCTGACGGCTCTCCGACCCGTCCCCCCGGCCGCACACCCACGCGATCCCTCTGCTGCTCCTGCGGCGGCTCCTCCGTGCGCTCGCCGATGCCTTCGTCCATGCCCTCGTCGGGCCGCCCCCCGAGTGGCCCGGCGCCGCACACGCCCGCCCCACGGACCACCCCCGGTTCTCGAGAGTCGGAGTCGTGTGACCGTTCCGACATGTAAATGTGACCCCCCTCACAACATGTGCCACACCCTTCACACCTGTGGACAACTCTGTGGGTTCCTGTGGACCGACGGTGGACAGACGGTGGACCGAAATCTGTGATTCCACCCGCGCCGCTCGCAAGTCACAGGATGAGCCGATTCGGTCCACAGCCACAATCGCACCCTGAACTGCGTAGACAGGTGTCGGCTCACAATTTCACAGGACCTACTACTACTACTTATCTCTCTAGAGAGTTCTTGTAAGAAGTAGGTATGTGGAACGGCGAGCCTGCTTGACCGGGTTACAGGACTCCGTGTTCCCGCTGTCGGCGGGAGCGGTTACTCTCATGGAGATGATCCGGCGGACCCCGTCGGACGCCAGAGAACGCCCGAGACCGCAGCCGCGAACAGACCACTCGTCCAGATACCGGCGGTACGCGCCCCGCCCAGAAAGAGGTCACCGATGGAGATCACGGATCCGACGTTCCGCGTCACCCGCGAGGACTTCGCCGATTCGGTGGCCTGGGTGGCGCGGACCCTTCCGTCTCGACCGTCGGTCCCGATCCTCGGCGGGGTTCTCCTCGAGGCGGACTCCGGTCTGACCATCTCGGGTTTCGACTACGAGACCTCCGCGCAGGTCTCCGTCCCGGCCGAGGTGTCCGAGCCGGGGAGCACCCTGGTGTCCGGTCGGTTGTTAGCCGACATCGCCCGCGCGCTCCCGGACCGTCCGGTCGAGGTCACGGTGAGCGCCCAGAAGATGTACATCAACTGCGGCACCGCCAAGTTCACCCTGCCCACGATGCCGGTCGAGGACTACCCGCAGCTGCCGGCGATGCCCGGGGTGACCGGATCGGCCGCGGTCGACGCGTTCTCCGAGGCCGTGGCCCAGGTCGCCGTGGCGGCCGGCAAGGACGACACGCTCCCGATGCTCACCGGCATCCGGATGGAGATCGAGGGACCCCGGGTCACCCTCATCGCGACCGACCGGTTCCGCCTGGCCATCCGCGATCTGGAGTGGGAACCCGCTCGCGAGGACGTGGCCGTGGAGGTCCTGATCCCGGCCAAGACGTTGTCCGACGTGACCCGGTCGGCGGGGCAGGGTGGGCGTGTCGACCTCAGCCTGGGCGCGGGCTCGGAGGTCGGGGCGGACGGCATCATGGGCGTGCTGGTCTCCGGGCAGCGCACCACGACGCGGCTCCTCGACGCCGAGTTCCCCAAGGTCCGCCAGCTGCTGCCGACCCAACACACCTCGATGGCGGTCGTCCAGGTCGACGCGCTGGTGCAGGCCATCAAGCGCGTCGCGCTGGTCGCGGACCGGGGAGTGCAGGTCCGGATGACGTTCTCCGACGGCGAGTTGGCGCTCTCCGCGGGCGGGGATGACGCGGCCCAGGCCTCGGAGACCCTCCCCGTCGACTTCCTCGGTGAGCCCCTGACCATCGCGTTCAACCCCGGTTACCTGTTGGACGGGCTCGGCAGCATGCACTCGGCGCGCGTCGCGTTCGGGTTCACCCAGGCCAGCCGTCCCGCGGTCCTGCGTCCCGCTCCCGAGGAACTGCCCTCCCCGGACGCCGACGGCGCGATCGCCCCCGTCGACTCGAACCACACCTACCTGCTCATGCCGGTCCGCCTGCCGGGCTGACCCGGCTCTCCCGAAGCCGCCCGGCATGCACCTGCGTCACCTCAGGCTCCTGGATTTCCGATCCTGGCCTCTGCTCGAGCTGGAGCTGGAGCCCGGGGTGACCACACTGGTGGGGCGCAACGGTCACGGGAAGACGAACGTCCTCGAGGCCGTCGGGGTGCTGGCCACCCTGAGATCGCACCGGGTTGCAGCCGAGGCACCGATGATCCGCACGGGCGCGGAGACGGCCATGATCGCCGCCCTCGCCCACAACGCCGGACGTGAACTCACCGTGGAGCTGGCCCTCAACTCGGGGCGGCCCAACCGGGCGCGGCTCAACACCTCGCCCTGCCGCCGCCTCGGCGACATCCTCGGGGTGGTGCAGTCCGTGCTCTTCGCACCCGAGGACCTGGCCCTGGTCCGGGGGGAACCGGCCGAGCGTCGCAGACTGCTCGACGAGCTCCTGGTCCAACGTCGGCCCGCCCACGGGGGCGACCTCGCCGAGTACTCCTCTGTTCTCCGACAGCGGTCGGCCCTCCTCAAATCCGCCTCCGGCGTTCTCCGGCGCGGGAGGGGGGAGGAGGCGGAGGCGGCCCTGGACACGCTCGACGTGTGGGACGGTCGTCTCGCCCAACTCGGGGCGAGGATCGTCGCGGGGCGCGTCCTCCTGCTCGAGGAGTTGCGACCACTGGTCGTCGATGCCTATCGCGGTCTGGCGCCGGAGTCCCGTCCGGCCGATCTCGCGTACCGGTTCCGGGTCGGCGCCGCGCCGGAGGAGTCCGAGTTGGCCGACCCCGAGCTCGTCGAGGCTGTCCTGCTCGCCGAGCTCGGGAGGAGACGCCAGGACGAGATCGACCGGGGGATGTCCCTCGTCGGACCTCACCGGGACGATGTGGTCCTGTCGCTCGGTGACGAGCCCGCCAAGGGGTTCGCCAGCCACGGCGAGACGTGGTCGTTCGCCCTCGCCCTGCGCCTCGGATCGCTCGAACTCTTCCGGGCGGACGGCATCGAGCCCGTCCTGCTCCTGGACGACGTGTTCGCCGAACTCGACCGCCACCGCCGTGCCGCCCTCGCGGCGGCGGCGACCGGCGTCGAACAGGTCTTGGTGACCGCGGCGGTCGGCGAGGACGTCCCGGACGGATTGCGGGGGGTCCGTCATGACGTGGTGATGACGGGGGAGGGCGCGGGTCGTCACTCGGACATCACGGTGTCGCGCCGCCCCGCCGGACGTCACGACGAGATTGCCGGACGTCACGACGAGGTTATGGACGACGACCAGAACGACGGAGACGACGACACCGCACCCTCGACCAGGGAGGTCCACAGGTGACCGACGATCAGCGGAGGGATCCGATAACACCGTCCGACCCGCCACAACGCGGTTATGACATCGCGAGGCAGGCCCTCGAGGAGGCACGCACACGGGCTCGTGCGGACGGCAAACAGGTCGGTCGCGGGCGGACCGGTCCGGTGGGAGGCGGGAAGCGGCTGCGCAAACGTGGCTGGACCGGGTCGGGTGCCGACCCCTGGGATCCCCAGCCGCTCGGGCGACTCGTCGGCCAGGTCGCCAAGAGACGGGGTTGGGACGACAAGGTCACCACCGGTCGGCTGTTCGCGGAGTGGGACCGCATCGTCGGCGAGGACATGTCCGCGCACGCCACCCCGGAGCGACTCGAGGAGGGCGTGCTGTACGTCCGCGCCTCCAGCACCGCGTGGGCGACCCAACTCCGGCTCGTGGCGGCCGACATCCTCCGCAAGATCGCCGCGGCCATGGGACCGGGTCACGTGCGTCGCCTCAAGATCGAGGGCCCCGAGAAACCCAGTTGGCGGAAGGGCCCGTTGCACGTGTCCGGTCGTGGGCCGCGGGACACCTACGGCTGAGGGGCGGAGCCACCCGGGTGGCCATCGGGCCCGTCCTGGCGAGCCCGGGGGCCGCGCGCGGGTTGTCGCAGGTAGACTGGGCCGGTCCCAGACCCCCGAGACGCGAGGAGTTCGCACGTGGCGGACGCCAAGAGCAAGGCCAGCAAGAAGGGCACGAACGACTACGGTGCGTCATCGATCACCGTTCTCGAAGGACTCGAGGCCGTCCGGCTGCGTCCGGGTATGTACATCGGCTCCACAGGGACGCGCGGTCTGCACCACCTGATCTGGGAGGTGGTGGACAACTCGATCGACGAGGCAATGGCCGGCCACGCGACCGGTGTCAAGGTGACCTTGCTGGAGGACGGCGGCGTCGAGGTGATCGACGACGGCCGTGGCATCCCCGTCGAGATGCACGAGCAGGGCATGCCCACCGTGCAGGTCGTCATGACCCAGCTGCACGCGGGCGGCAAGTTCGACTCCGACTCCTACGCGGTCTCCGGTGGTCTCCACGGCGTGGGCATCTCGGTGGTCAACGCGCTGTCGACCCGGGTCGAGGTGCAGATCAAGCGGGACGGACGCCTGTGGCAGCAGAACTTCAACATGGCCGTCCCCGAGGAGCTCGTCGACGCCGGGCCCGCCGAGGGAACCGGCACCAGGGTCCGCTTCTGGGCTGACGGGTCGATCTTCGAGTCCACCGAGTACGACTTCGACGTGGTGGCCCGTCGCCTCCAGGAGATGGCGTTCCTCAACAAGGGCCTGACCATCACCCTGACCGATCGACGGTCCCGGGCGGAACAGGCAGCGGAGCTCGACGCGATCGCGGACAGCGAGGGTCGCGGATCCGACTCCGCGCCCGGTTCCGACGAGGGGTCGGACATCGAGCACGCCGTGGACGCGGAGCAGGCCTTCGTCGAGGGGGCCGTCGAGACCACCGAGCCCGCCGAGCCGGTCAAGGTCCGTGAGCGCAAGCGCACCTTCCACTACCCGGACGGCCTCAAGGACTACGTCACCGCGATCAACAAGTCCAAGACGGCGATCCACCAGACGATCCTCTACTTCGAGGGCAAGGGCACGGGCCACGAGGTCGAGGTCGCGATGCAGTGGAACTCCGGGTACTCGGAGTCGGTCCACACCTTCGCCAACACGATCAACACCCATGAGGGCGGCACCCACGAGGAGGGCTTCCGCGCCGCGCTGACCTCACTGGTGAACAAGTACGCCCGCGACAAGAAGCTGCTCAAGGAGAAGGACCCCAACCTCACGGGTGACGACATCCGCGAGGGCCTCGCCGCGGTGATCTCGGCCAAGATCTCCGACCCCCAGTTCGAGGGTCAGACCAAGACGAAGCTGGGCAACACCGAGGTCAAGGGCTTCATCCAGCGGCAGGTCTCGGAGCACGTCGGTCACTGGTTCGAGGCCAACCCGGCCGAGGCCAGGGTGATCGTCAACAAGGGCATCGCCTCGAGCCAGGCCCGCGTCGCCGCCCGCAAGGCCCGCGAGATGGTCCGCCGCAAGTCGGCGACCGATATCGGCGGGCTCCCCGGGAAGCTGGCCGACTGTCGCTCCAAGGACCCGGCCAAGTCCGAGTTGTACATCGTGGAGGGCGACTCCGCCGGCGGCTCGGCCAAGTCCGGTCGGGACTCGATGTTCCAGGCGATCCTGCCGCTGCGCGGGAAGATCATCAACGTCGAGAAGTCCCGG
The DNA here is from genome assembly GCF_014145245.1 of Dietzia sp. B44. Classification (NCBI taxonomy): domain Bacteria; kingdom Bacillati; phylum Actinomycetota; class Actinomycetes; order Mycobacteriales; family Dietziaceae; genus Dietzia; species Dietzia sp. B44. Next base: position 18,336 of record NZ_JAALEF010000108.1, read on the forward strand.
ATCGACAAGGTCCTCAAGAACACGGAGGTCCAGGCGATCATCACCGCCCTGGGCACGGGTATCCACGAGGAGTTCGATCTCGAGAAGCTGCGCTACCACAAGATCGTGTTGATGGCCGACGCCGACGTCGACGGTCAGCACATCTCGACGCTCCTGCTCACCCTCCTGTTCCGGTTCATGAAGCCGCTGGTGGAGAACGGGAACGTCTACCTGGCGCAGCCGCCGCTGTACAAGCTCAAGTGGGGCAAGGGCGAGCCCGACTTCGCGTACTCGGACCGCGAGCGCGACGAGCTCCTCAAGATCGGTCTGGAGAAGAAGCGCAAGATCAACGTCGAGGACGGGATCCAGCGCTACAAGGGTCTCGGTGAGATGAACCCCAAGGAGCTGTGGGAGACCACCATGGATCCGACGGTGCGCACCCTCCGGTTGGTCACGCTCGACGACGCCGCGGCCGCCGACGAGTTGTTCTCGATCCTCATGGGCGAGGACGTCGACGCGCGCCGCAACTTCATCACCCGCAACGCGCGGGACGTCCGCTTCCTCGACGTGTGATCCGCGCCCCCGGTCGGCGGGCATCTCGCAGGGAGGGCAGCGGTATCGCCCGCGAGATGCCCGCCGACCCGTGGGCTACAGGCTCCCGCAGTCGTTCGGCGCGGGTTCTCCCGCGAGCCGGCGGGTGACGAAGTCCAGGGCCGCCGGGAAGTTGGTCACGGCCGCCGCGGCGTGCGTCACGCCGGCGACGGGCGGGGTCGTCTCATAACGGAAGTGCACGGCCGTTCCCTGTTCGCACCAGTCCCGGCCGAGCTGCTCGACCTGACCGAGCGGGATGATGTCGTCGTTGACACCCCCGGCGACCATTACCGGGACCTCGGGTCGGAGTCGGCCGATCCGCTGGTGATCGAGGACCCGCAAGGCCTCGGGCTCGGAGCGGATCAGCTCTCCGAGGCTGCGGCCCGAGTGGGTCCACTCGTTGGTGGTGCGCATCCCGTACGCCGAGCGCAGGTCGAGGGTGCACAGGCCGGCGATGTCTGCGAGCGCGGCCCGACCGGCGCCGTTGACCTGCCTGTCGACCACCTGCTGGACGGCGGGGAAGCGCTCGGACATGCCGTTGATGGCGTACCCGATCGCACCGGTGAGCGTGGAGCCGTCGATGTGGTCGAGCACCGCCAGCAGATCCGCCGGGGGAGCGGACGCGTAGGCCGCCCGCAGGTCGACATCCGGGGCGTACACGGGGGCGAGCTCGGCAGCGGCCGCGGAGGCACCTCCACCCTGGGAATGACCCCAGAACACCACGGGAGCGTCCCCGCTCAGAGCGCGGGCGGCCCGGGCACCGTCCAGCATGGCGTGGGCCTGCTCCACCCGGTCGGAATAGGTGTGCACGCCGGGCGTGCCGAGCCCGATGTAGTCGATCACCATCACCCGGAAGCCCTGGGCGGCCAGGACCAGCGCGAACGCCTGCTCATACGAGGGCACCGCGCCCCCGGTCTGCGGGTTCACGCCGAGCGCCGTCTCAAGATTCCGGGACGGGGCACACGCATCGCCCTGACCCTGCGTACCGGGCCCGATCACGATGGTGGGTCGTGGACCGGGACCGTTCCACCGTGCGGTCGAGTCGTACAGCGCGCCGGATGTGGCCACGGGTCGACCGTCGACGTCGAGGGTCTGGTAGACGACACGCTGAGCCACCGCCGGCAGCGGGGAGGGAAGCGGAGGCAGTCCGGGGACGGATACCGCGAGCGGTAGGTCGGCCGGTTGCGCACGGAGGACGGCGCCCGGGGACGAGGGTGCGAGGCCCCGGGTGTCGTAGAAACCGCCCGGCTGGTCGAACTGGACGCCGTCCCGGTTCGCGGTCGGCTGCGTCACCGGTTGCGCGTCGGCAGGGGCTGCAAGGCCGCTGACGAGCGCAAAGACAGAGGCTCCCGCCACGGCCACAAGACGACGGTATCGGTGGCCGGGTCCACCACGGAGGCGCGACATGACGGAAATGTTACGTGCGTCACATCATCTGGGCACGGCAATCCGTCGAGACGGCCCGAGACCAGGCGGCCCGAGACCGGGCGAGCGGACAGGGTCAGCGAGGACCGGGTCCGGGAGCGGTGACGCCCGGAGGACCCGGCGGCGCACCCGCTCGAGGACCTGTTCCATTCGCAGATAATAGGGTGCCCGAGGCGTGCCCTCGAACCCGTTTCCCCAGGACCTATAGACTGGGCGGGTCGTACGGCCGCCGTCAGAGCACGCGCGTGCCCGCGACATCGTCTGCGAGAGAAGCCAGCGCGACGAGGAACCGAAGAGGAGCCCATGACGGACACGACGTTGCCGCCCGACGCCGGGGGACACGACCGCATCGAACCGGTCGACATCCAGGCGGAGATGCAGAGAAGCTACATCGACTACTCGATGAGCGTCATCGTCGGGCGGGCCCTCCCGGACGTCCGGGACGGGCTCAAGCCCGTCCACCGTCGCATTCTCTACGCGATGTGGGACAACGGCTACCGGCCCGACCGTAGCTACGTGAAGTCCGCGAAGCCCGTCGCCGACACCATGGGCAACTACCACCCGCACGGTGACTCGGCCATCTACGACACCCTGGTCCGTCTGGCCCAGCCGTGGGCGATGCGCTACCCGATGGTCGACGGCCAGGGGAACTTCGGTTCGCGCGGCAACGACGGTGCGGCCGCGATGCGCTACACCGAGTGCAAGATGACCCCGCTCGCCATGGAGATGGTGCGGGACATCGACAAGAACACGGTCGATTTCCAGCCCAACTACGACGGCAAGACGTCCGAACCGGTCGTTCTGCCGTCCCGGGTACCGAACCTGCTGATCAACGGCTCCAGTGGCATCGCGGTGGGAATGGCCACCAAGATGCCGCCGCACAACCTCCGCGAGGTCGCCGAGGCCGTCTACTGGGTTCTGGAGAACCCGGACGCCGGGGACGACGAGGCGCTCGACGCCTGCATGGGCTTCATCAAGGGGCCGGACTTCCCGACCCACGGGTTCATCGTCGGGGACCAGGGCATCAAGGACGCCTACACCACCGGGCGCGGTTCGATCCGGATGCGCGGCAAGACCTCCATCGAGGAGGACGGCAACCGCACCGTCATCGTGATCACCGAGCTGCCCTACGAGGTCAACCCGGACAACATGATCCTGTCGATCGCCGAGCAGCTGCGCGACGGCAAGATCGCCGGCATCTCCAAGATCGACGACGAGTCGTCCGATCGTGTGGGCCTGCGGATCGTCATCACGCTCAAGCGCGACGCCGTGGCCAAGGTCGTCCTCAACAATCTCTACAAGCACTCGCAGCTGCAGACGTCGTTCGGCGCCAACATGCTGTCGATCGTCGACGGCGTGCCGCGCACGCTCCCGATCCACCAGCTGGTGCGGCTGTACGTCACGCATCAGATCGAGGTCATCGTCCGGCGCACCCAGTACCTACTGGACGAGGCCGAGCGGCGGGCCCACATCCTGCGCGGGCTGGTCAAGGCGCTCGACGCTCTCGACGAGGTCATCGCGCTCATCCGTCGGTCGCAGACCGTCGACATCGCCCGCGAGGGTCTCAAGGACCTCCTCGACATCGACGACGACCAGGCCCAGGCCATCCTCGACATGCAGCTCCGCCGCCTCGCGGCCCTGGAGCGGCAGAAGATCGTGGACCAGCTCGCCGCCATCGAGCTCGAGATCGCCGACTACAAGGACATCCTGGCCAAGCCCGAGCGGCAGCGGGCGATCGTCGGAGACGAACTCCGCGAGATCGTCGAGAAGTACGGCGACGACCGACGCACCGTGATCATCCCGGCCGACGGCGACGTCACCGACGAGGACCTGATCGCCCGCGAGGACGTCGTCGTCACCATCACGGAGACGGGTTACGCCAAGCGGACCCGCACGGATCTCTACCGCGCCCAGAAGCGGGGCGGCAAGGGTGTGCGGGGTGCGGAGCTCAAGCAGGACGACATCGTCCGGCACTTCTTCGTCTCCTCCACGCACGACTGGCTGCTGTTCTTCACCACGAAGGGCCGGGTCTACCGCGTCAAGGCCTACGAGCTGCCCGAGGCCAGCCGCACCGCGCGGGGCCAGCACGTGGCCAACCTCCTCGCGTTCCAGCCGGAGGAGCGGATCGCCGGGGTCATCCGGATCAAGGGGTACCAGGACGCCCCGTACCTGGTCCTGGCCACCAGCAACGGCCTGGTCAAGAAGTCCCGTCTCGAGGACTACGACTCGCCTCGCTCGGGCGGTCTCATCGCCGTCAACCTCCGCGACGGCGACGAGCTCGTCGGTGCCGCCCTCGCCGGCCCCGAGGACGACCTCCTCCTGGTCTCCGAGAAGGGACAGTCGATCCGGTTCCACGCCAACGACGACACGCTCCGCCCGATGGGCCGTGCGACGTCCGGTGTCATGGGGATGCGGTTCAACGACGGCGACGCCCTGCTCAGCATGTCGGTGGTCCGTTCGGAGATGGACGAGAACCAGCTCTTCCTGCTGGTGGCCACCGAGCGCGGGTACTCCAAGCGCACCGCGCTGGCCGAGTACACCGCCCAGGGCCGGGGCGGCAAGGGCGTGCTCACGCTCATGTTCGATCCCAAGCGCGGCAAGCTCGTGGGTGCGACGATCGTGGAGTTGCAGGACGAGCTCTACGCCATCACGTCCAGCGGTGGCGTGATCCGCACGTTCGCCAAGCAGGTGCGCAAGGCGGGCCGGCAGACCAAGGGCGTGCGCCTGATGAACCTCGCCGAGGGCGACTCGCTGCTGGCGATCGCCCGCAACGCCGACGAGCCCGACGACGACGACCGGCTCGACGCCGGGTCCGACAAGGAGTAGAAGGCGATGACCGAGCCGAGCGACGGACCCGAGAGCGGCCCGGCACCCAAGGGTTCCACCCCTGCGCCGGGCTTCGGCGGGTCGGCCAGCTCCACGACCGGGGCGGAGTCCCCCGCCGTGGAGACCACCCCCGACGACGCGACCGCGACCGCGTCGTTCCCCGCGGCGACCCAGCACCGCGCCGAGGGA
>NZ_JAALEF010000109.1:0-4683 GCF_014145245.1 Dietzia sp. B44
GGCCGCGTTGGCGGCCGGGGCGAGGGCGAGCCCCGCGGCGGAGAACGCGGTGCCCGCGAGGACGACCTTCACCGCCGTCCTGGGCGCGGAGGCGGTGGCGGCAGCGCGGTGGCGTCCGGTGTTCGAGGTCATATACGCGTCAGTCCTTTTCACTCTGTGCCTACGGGGTGAGCTGTCGGGTTCGGACGGGTGCGCCCGGCCGCCTGCGGCGGCTTGACCCCAAGGCGACCTGTGGTCGCCGGCCCGAGGTGGGCCCTGATCGGGTCCCCCGTCCCCGCCCGGTAACGGTCAATGTCGCATCGGCCGCAGGGCGGGGTTCGGTGGTGCGTCCGATGCCAACTCGCTGACGAGTCTGCCCCGAACAGTAGCGGCTTGATGCCGGATCGTCACCATTCTGAGATAAAACCAGGTCACACAGGAGGGCGGGAGGTGACGTTATCGGCTTGTTACCTGGAACTTCGCCAGGGGGTGGGTTCCGTCACACCCTGGGCGGCCGGGAGCCGAGAATCGCGTACAGCAGCCCCAGGAGGAACCCGACCGGGGTGAACACCATCGCGCCGAGGTACAGGAAGGTCGGCGCGTCCCGATCCAGGACGAACGGGGTCAGTGCGGCGAGGACGGTGAACACCACACCGACGGCGAAGACGACCAGCGCCGCGATGAACAGGCCGCGGCGTCTGGGCCGGACCGGGGCGGGCTCGGCCGCGTGGGGTGCCCAGGGGTCGGGGTCGTCGGCTGGGGGTCGGGCGTCGGAGGTCACACGGGGGAGGCTACCGGCCCGGCGGGGGCGCCGGGCCACCGCCTCGGCGAGGGTAGTCTCGAGTCATTCGTGGTGGATGTCGGTCGCACGTGTGCGCGATCGTGTGGAGAGGTGGTTCGCGGTGCCCAGTGGCAGGGTCAAGTGGTACGACGCGGAGAAGGGTTTCGGTTTCCTGTCCCACGAGGGCGGGGAGGACGTCTACGTCCGGTCGGACGCGCTCCCCGACGGGGTGGACACGCTACGGCCCCGCCAGCGCGTGGAGTTCGACATGGTCTCCGGTCGGCGTGGCCCCCAGGCTCTGCGGGTGGTCGTCCACGAGGAGCCCACCGTCGTGCAGGACCGTGCCCCCCGCGGCGGCCCACGGCACTCGCCCGATGAGCTGCACGGGATGGTCGAGGACATGATCAAGGTCCTCGAGACGACCGTCCAACCCGAGTTGCGGCGCGGCCACCGTCCCGACCACAAGGTGTCGGGTCGCGTGGCGTCGGTGCTCCGCGCCGTCGCCCGCGAACTGGACGCGTGACCCGCCGGCTCAGTCCGCGTAGGTGATCCCGACGGACCACTCGCCGCTGAGGATCGTCTCGGAGCCGTCCGCCGCGTAGACCAGGGCGACCGCGCGGAGCGCCAGTCCTTCGATCCGTCCCTCGTCAGGGAGGGTGACCGGGATGAGTAGTTCGCCGGGGCCGTCGGGTTCGAGGGTGTATTCGCGGAACCCGTCCGCGCGGATCTCGTAGACGTCGAGCGTGGCGCGGCGCAGTTCCACCGGCAGCCGCACCGTGAGGGTGTGTTCACCGGTGACCGTGAACTCACCCACCGGGTTGGTGTAGCTCGTGCCGTCGAGGTCCGTCGCGGCGAACGGCAGTACCTCCACGTGGTCGCGGTCGGTGGCGACGGTGATCGCCGGCACCGCCCCGTGACGTGAGGCGGAGCCCTGCCACGCTCCGACGATCGCGGCGACCATGATGATCACCCACGCCAGGATCGCCCAGGTGACTGGGCGGACGCGGGTGCCGGACGCGGGGGCATCGCTGTAAGAGCTCACTCCTCCATTCTGCCGAGCAGGCGCGCGCCGAATGCACGGGGGTCACGTGGCGCTCCGGGGAACCTGGGTCGGTTGCCGCCGAGCCCCGGTACCAGGGTGGACCCGCGCGCGGTCAGGAGCGACTGGCCGAACAGCAGGGCGCCCACGACCGAGATCACGCTGAAGCCCACAGTGAAGTCCGGCGGGAGGAGGACCCCCAGCGCACCGCCCGCGACCCACGCCAGTTGTAGCGCCGTCTCGGACCGGCCGAACGCGGAGGACCGTGCGGAGTCGGGGATGTCCGTCTGGATCGACGCGTCGAGCGCCACCTTGCCGAGCGCGCTGCACACCGCCGCCACCAGTGCGAGGGGGGCCGCCGCCCAGATGTTGCCGAGGAACGCCGCGACCACCGCCGCCGACAGCGCTGCGCCCGCCGCCGTCGTGGTGATCCTGCCCGGTCGGCCCAGGGGGAGACGGGCGCCCACGGCATTCCCCACGAAGGTGCCGAGTCCTCCCGCCGCACCGGCGATCGCGAGCATCCCGGCCTGTTCCGCCGCGGTGGCGTTCTCCTGGGCCTTGGCCACGAACGCGAGGAACAGGGTGAGGAAGCCGGTCATGAACCGGACCATCGACACGGCCCAGAGGTTGGCCAGGACCTGACGGCCCAGCGGCCGGGTGAGAACGGCCTTGAGCCCGCTGACGAGCGGGCGGCCCCGGTCCACGCGCAGGGTCGCCGACTCCTCGTCGAGCGAGGCCTCGGCGTGTGCGGGGATGGTCATCGCGATGTACGCCGTCACCAGCGCCACCGCGGCGAGCAGCCACAGGGCCGCGTCGGAGCCCCACACCCACGACACGGCTCCGGCGAGGGCCCCTGCGATCAACGACCCGCCCACGTGGCCGAGCACCGTCAGCCGGGAGTTCGTCCGGACCAGGTCGAGCGCCGGCGGCAGGACGTGCGGGGTGATCGACGCCTTGACCACGCCGAAGGTCTTGGACAGCACGAGCATCCCCAGCGCGAGGGGATACAGCAGCCAGGAGTCGAAGTTGAGCGCGAGGATCACCGCGAGCACCGCCCGCAGGGTGAAGGTCAACGACACCGTGAGGCGCCGCCCGCTCCGCAGCCGGTCGAGGGCCGGTCCGATCACCGGGGCGATCAGCGCGAACGGGGCGACCGTGACGAGGAGGTACAGGGCCACGTTGCTCCGCGACTCGGCGGTGGCGGCGGAGAAGAACAACGTGTTGGCCAGGGCGACGGCGAGGATCGCGTCGCACGCGAAGTTGGCGACGGTGACGTAACTCAGCTGCGACAGGCCCGATCTGTCGGCCCCGTCGGCGTGGAAGACCCGCCGGACGCCCCGGCCGACGGTGGCCGCGGCTCGACGGGTCGGCCCGGGGGAGCGGTCAGCCAATGAGGCGCACCTCGTACATCGTCGGCCACAACTTCCCTGTGAGCAGCACGTTCTCCGAACCGGGGAGCGCGGCGATCCCGTTGAGAACCGCCTCCCGGCTGGCCGGCCGGGGTCGCTCGAGCGCCGAGGCGTCGTAGATGGCGGTGACCGCGCCGGTGGCGGGGTCGATGCGGATGACCTCGTCCGTCATCCAGACGTTGGCGAGGACGGTGCCGTCCGCGCACTCGAGTTCGTTGATCCGGACCACGGGTGTGCCCCCCGAGGTCACCGAGACCGTGCCGGTGGGCTCGAAGGTGACGGGGTCGCGGAAGGTCAGCTGGTCGGAGCCGTTGCTCATGATCAGCCGTTCGCCGTCGTGACACAGGCCCCAGCCCTCGCCCACGTACGGCACCTCGGAGCGCACCTCGAGGGTCCGGGGGTCCCGGTTGTGGGCGATCCCGTTGGTCCAGGTCAGGGTCCAGAGGGTGTCCGGGGTGACGGCCAGGCCCTCGCCGAACTCGTCGTCCGCCATCCGCACGGACACGGTGGGCGGGCCGCCGGCGAGCGGGCGGCGCTGCACCTGCGAGCGGGTGAACTCACCCGTCGACTCGTAGATCTCGTCGCCCACCACCTGCAGACCCTGGGTGAACAACTCAGGATCGTGCGGCAGGGTCCGGACGACCTCGACCGAACCCCGTACGGGCCGGGGCTCGGCCGGGCCCACCGGCACCTGTCCGCCGGCCGCGTCGCCGGACCCGGAACCGGAGCCGGTGGGCATGCTCGACGACGCGAGGGAGGCGCCGGGGGACGTGGCGCTCCCGGCGTCGTCGGAACCGGTCGCGGTACACGCCGCGACGGCGCCGACGAGGGAGAGGGAGACCGCGAGAGGGCCGAGGGTGCCGAGGACGCTGCGCATGCGTCAAGGATGCCGTACTACGGGCCGGACCGCGACGCTGTCGCGATGACGCGCATAATGGGTGGGGTGAACACCGAGGTAGGCACGGATCAGGAGGCGGACCCCGTGAGCACCGATCAGGCCTCGGGCTTCGACGAGGCCCTGCGCGAGAGACTGGCCTCGGGCGTCGACGTGGCGCGTGCCGCCGTGGAGGAGTTCGCGTCCGACGGCGTGGGAGAGCACCGGGGGGCCGTCGTCGAGGCGCCGTTCACCACGACGCACCGGTTCGCCTCGGACCTCCCCGGCTACCGCGGGTGGTACTGGGCCTGCGTCCTGGCGCTGGTCCCCGGCGGCGAGCTGACGGTCGACGAGATCTCGCTCCTCCCCGGTCCCGACTCGGTGGTGGCCCCGGAGTGGGTGCCGTGGGAGAAGAGGATCCGCCCGGGCGATCTGGGTGCCGGTGATCTGCTGCCCCCCGCGGACGACGACGAGCGTCTGGTCCCGGGACAACTCCTCACCGGGGACGACGGACTCGACGAGGTCGCCGGCCCCGTCGGGCTCGGCAGGCCACGGCACCTGAGCCGGGAGGGCCGGTCGGCCGCCGCCGCCCGATGGGCCG
>NZ_JAALEF010000110.1:0-2837 GCF_014145245.1 Dietzia sp. B44
GGCCCCGGCCCCGCCGGCGTCCTCGTCGATGAGCAGGGCCGCGGCGCCGGTCTCGGCGACCCTGCCCCACACGGTGGTGCCGGGGCCGGTGTCGCCCGCGCTCCAGGCGCGGATGACCGACGGCAGGTCGGACCGTGTCAGCAGCGAGTCGATGCTCGCCGCGAAGTCGGTGATCTCGGGGTCGAGTGCGAATCTCATGGTGCTCCGTGTCCCGTCAGCCGCGCGGAAGGCCGAGGAGGCGCTCGGCGATGATGTTCTTCTGTACCTCGTTGGTGCCGGCGTAGATCGGCCCGGCGAGGGCGAACAGGTATCCGTCCATCCACTGCTCCCCGGCGAACTCTCCGGCCGTGCCGAGCAGGTCGAGGGCGGTCTCGTGGGTGGCGATGTCCCAGTCCGACCAGAAGACCTTGTTGATCGAGGACTCGAAGCCCAGGTTGGCGCCGCCGGTGAGCGTGGTGACCGTCTTCCAGGTGCTCAGCTCGTAGGCGCGCGAGCCGATCCACGCGTCCACCACCTTGTCGGCCAGGGCGCCCCGGCTGCGCTGGTCCAGGTCCGCCCGGCGGGAACCCCACAGCTCGAGCAGTCGGTCGGTGGTGGCGAGGAACCGCCCCGGCGAGCGCAGGGAGAGCCCGCGCTCGTTGTTGGCGGTGGACATCGCCACCTTCCAGCCCTGGTTGACCTCGCCGATCACGCCGGACTCGGCGGGATCCGCCGGGTCGTCGGGCACGAAGACGTCCTCGAGGAACAGCTCCGCGAAACCGGGCAGGCCGTCGAGCTGGTCGATCGGGCGCACGGTGACGCCCTCGGCCCGCAGGTCGAACATGAAGTAGGTCAGGCCCTTGTGGCGGGGCTCGTCCGGGTCGGTGCGGAACAGCCCGAAACCCTTGTCGGCGAACGAGGCGCGGGTGGACCACACCTTCTGGCCGCTGAGCAGCCAGCCGCCGTCCACACGCGTAGCCGTCGAGCGCAGCGACGCCAGGTCGGACCCCGCCTCCGGCTCGGACCAGGCCTGCGCCCAGATGTCGTCGGCGCGGGCCATGCGCGGCATGATGTGCGCCAACTGCTCGGGGGTCGCGTGATCGAACAGGGTCGGTGCGAGCAGGAAGATGCCGTTCTGGCTCACCCGCAGGGGTGCGCCCGCGCGGAAGTACTCCTCCTCGAAGACCACCCAGTTGACCAGTCCGCAGTCGCGGCCGCCGAACTCCTCGGGCCACGACACGACCGACATGCGGGCGTCGGCCATCTTTCGCTCCCACTCGCGGTGGGCCTCGAAGCCCTCGCGGGTGTCCATGTGTGGGAGCGGCTCGGACGGCACGTTCGCGGCGAGCCAGTCGCGCACCTCGAGGCGGAACTCCTGTGTCGAGGCGTCCAGATCCAGATCCACGGCGTCAGCCCTTCTGCTCGCCGGTCGGGGCGGGGCCGCCGGTCGAGCCCGTGTTGGCGCTGTCGCGCATCGAGCGCGCGTCCATCCCGCCGAGGGAGGCGGAGAACGAGTCGGTGTCGTCGGGCTCCGCGTTGGCCGAGTGGGCGAACATGTGCCAGCCGAACGCCGTGTCCAGCGAGGTCTGCAGGCCCATCTGGTCCTCGTTCGAATTGATGACCTTCTTGGCCAGGGTCAGGCCGAAGGCGGGCATCGCGGCGATCTCACCGGCGATCTCGTCGACCTTCGCCTGCAGCTCCTCGCGCGGCACGACGTGGTTGAGCATGCCCCAGTCCAGCGCCTCGGCCGCACCGAATCTGCGACCGGTGTAGAGGATCTCCTTGGCACGGCGGGGGCCCAGGACGAAGGCGTGGGCGAAGTACTCGACACCGGGGATCCCCATCTTGACCACCGGGTCGGAGAAGAACGCGTCGTCGGAGGCCACGATGAAGTCGCAGATCCACGCCAGCATCAGGCCGCCGGCGATGCACGCGCCGTGCACCTGGGCGATCATCGGCTTGGGGATCTCGCGCCAGCGGCGACACATCTGGACGTAGACCTCGGTCTCGCGGGCCAGCCGCCGGTCGCCGCCGCCGCGGGTGGTGTGGTCCCACCAGATCGAGGCGCGGTTGGGGTACTCCACGTGGTGGTCGCGCTCGGTGGTGCCGATGTCGTGGCCGGCCGAGAAGTGCTTGCCGTTGGCCCGCAGGACGATCACCTTGACCGTGTCGTCCTCCACGGCCCTGATGAAGGCGTTGTCCAGCGAGTACGTCATGACCGAGTTCTGCGCGTTGCGGAAGTCGGGGCGGTTGAGCGTGACGTAGGCGGTGCCGCCCGTGACCTCGTAGGCGACCGGCTGCGTGTCCGGGCCGAGGTCGTCGACACCGAGGACCGGGGGGATGGGTGCGTCGGTCATGAGCTGGGGATCTCCTTACCTAGCAAGTGCTTGGTTGGTACTGTACCGGACCCGCTCGCCGGATCGGATTCAGACGCCGTCACCACCGCCGTTCAGACTCCGTAGCCACCGTCGTTCAGACGCCGTAACCACCGTCGACGTCGAGCTTCTGGCCGGAGATGAAGCCCGCCCGGTCGGAGGCGAGGAACGCCACGGCCTCGGCGACGTCCACCGCGGTCCCGAACCGTCGCAGCGGGATGTTGCGGCGGGTGACCTCGAGGGCGCGGTCGTCGAGGTCGCCGGAGGAGATGAGCCTCTCGGCCATCCCGTCGGTGAGCATCCCCGGGCCCACGCAGTTCACACGGACCCCGAACCGGCCCTCCTCCGCCGCCAGGCCCCGCACCAGCTGCTCGACCGCGCCCTTGGGGACCGCGGACAGGCCGTCCCGGACCGGGTAGCGGGTGGTGGCGGCGGTGGTGACGACGACGACGGTGCCGCCCACCGCGCGCACATGCGGCAGCG
>NZ_JAALEF010000111.1:0-6867 GCF_014145245.1 Dietzia sp. B44
GCTGCGCTGCGCTCACCCGCGCGGTCTGGCCCACGGACCCCGTCCAGCGCCTGCTGCCGGAGGCGCTGCGTGACGGCGCGCCCGGACCGCGCACCACCCCGACCCCCGAGGAGAATCGATGACCGATCAGACCGGAGTCCCGGCCTCCCGGGGCGGGGGCGATCACCACCTTCTCGGTGCGGAGCCGCACACCGCCAACGAGATCGACCTCGCCGAGGCCGAGGAGGAGGCCAAGGGCTCACCGCCCAAGAACCTGCTCGACGGCATGATCAAGGCCCTCCGGCCACGGCAGTGGGTCAAGAACGTCCTCGTGGTCGCGGCACCCGCCGCGGCCGGGTCGCAGACGCTCACCGACACCTCGGTCCTCTTCTCGGTCTTCATCGCCTTCGTGGCGTTCTGCATGGCGGCCTCGAGCGTGTACCTGATCAACGACGCGATGGACGTCGAGGCGGACCGCGCGCACCCCACCAAGCGGTTCCGTCCCATCGCCGCCGGGGTGCTGCCGGTCGGACTGGCCTACGGCATGGCGGTGGCGCTCATCGTCGCCTCCATCAGCATCTCGGTGCTGTTCACCCACCCGGCGCTGGCGATCGTCGTGGCCGTGTACATCGTGCTGCAGCTCATGTACTGCTTCGGACTCAAGCACCAGCCGGTGCTCGACATCGCGTTCGTCTCCTCCGGTTTCCTGCTCCGCGCGGTGGCGGGCGGCGCGGCGGCCGAGGTCGAGATCTCACAGTGGTTCCTGCTGGTCATGGCGTTCGGCTCCCTGTTCATGGCGGCCGGTAAGCGGTACGCCGAACTGAACCTGCACCTGAGGACCGGGGCCAAGATCCGCAAGGCCCTGGAGAGCTACACCCCGACCTACCTGCGGTTCGTGTGGACGCTGTCGGCGACGGTGCTCGTGCTCTGCTACGCCCTGTGGGCGTACGACCGCGGTTCCGATCCCACCCAGCCGTCCGGCTCGGCTGTGTGGTTGCAGATCTCGATCGTGCCGTTCACCATCGCGGTGCTGCGCTATGCGGTCGACGTCGACGCCGCCCAGGCCGGCGAGCCCGAGGACATCGCGCTCGGGGACCGCGTCCTGCAGGTCCTGGCCGGGCTGTGGGTCCTGACCGTCGTGATCGGCGTCTACCTCGTGCCGTCCTTCGCCTGACCGGGGTGGGCGGGCGATGTCGGAGGTGACGGCGGGGAGTTCGGGAGCGGGGCGTCCGGCAGCGGACCGGCCCCCGGCGACCGTGGCCTCGCGGAACCCTGAGCGGATCACCGACCGGATCACGGAGCGGATCACCGAGCGTCCCCGGGCCGAGCCGGCCGTCTTCTGGGGCGGCCTCGTCGTGGTGGTGGCGGTGTTCCTCGCCGGCGCGTGGCAGCGCCGGTGGATCGCCGACGACGGGCTGATCGTCCTGCGCACGGTCCGCAACCTCATCGCCGGCAACGGACCCGTGTTCAACGCGGGGGAGCGGGTCGAGTCCAACACCTCCACCCTGTGGACCTATCTCGTCTATCTCACCCACGAGGTCGTCGGCTATCGGCTCGAGTTGGTCGCCCTGGGGTTGGCGCTGACGCTGAGCATGATCGCGGTCGCGTGCGCGATGCTCGGCACCCGCGTGATGTACCGGGGCACCCGGCGCGCCCCCGCCGGCGGTCCGATGCTGCTGTTGCCGCTGGGTGTGGTGGTCTACATCATGCTGCCGCCCGCCCGGGACTTCGCGAGCTCGGGCCTGGAGACGGGGCTGGTGATCTGCTGGATCGGCGTCATGTGGCTCGGCCTGCAGCGGTGGGCCCGCGCGCCGCACCGCGAGTACCGGTTCGGTCTACCCGCGGTGGGCACGGCCGCGATGGCGTTCATCGCCGGGCTCGGTCCGCTGGTGCGCCCCGAGTTGGCGCTGGCGGCGGTGGTGTTCCTGGCGCTGCTGGCGGCGTCACAGCAGTCGTGGCGGCATCTGGGCTGGTTGGTCGCCATCGCCGGAACCGTCCCGGTGGTCTACCAGATCTGGCGGATGTCGTACTACGCCCTGCCCTATCCGTTGACGGCCGTCGCCAAGGACGCGGGCGGGTCCAAGTGGGACAAGGGGGCCCAGTACCTGTGGGACCTGCTGTCGCCGTATGTCCTGCTCCTGCCGCTGGCGGTGGTCCTGGTCGCCGGTCTGGTCTCGCTGTGGGCCGTGCGCCGGTCGGATTCCAGGGTTTGCGGGGCGGGTCACGACGACGACGAGGGGGGCGGCCTGCTCCGCCTGCGCAGCCGGGTCCGCTCGACCCCGGTCGTCACCGTCGCCTTCCTCGTGGTGGCCGTGATCATGCTGGCCTACGTCACCCGGGTCGGCGGGGACTTCATGCACGGCCGGGTGCTGCTGCCGTCGGTGTTCCTGTTCCTCCTGCCGGTCTCCGTGGTGCCCCTGCCGGTCGGACCCGCCCGCGGGGCGGACGACGCCCGCGTGCGCCGGGTGGCGGTCCCGGTGGTCGCCGGTGCGTGGCTCGTCGTCGTCGGATGGGCGGTGACCGTCCAGGTGGTCCAGGACCCGTTCCGCGACGAACCGGAGTCCATCACCGCGGCGGGGATCGTCGACGAGCGGCAGTACTACATCCAGCGCACAGGCCACCAGCATCCGCTGCTCGCGGACGACTACCTCGACTTCCCGCGGATGCGGGCCCTGGTGAGGGAGGTCTCGACCAACCGGACGGGGGCGGTCTTCCTCCCGGTCCCGGGCTTCCAGGACCGGTGGGACGTGGTGGCCTACGACCGGCCGATGCCCGGTCTGGCGCCGTTCGAGCTCCCCGACGATCCCCTCAAGACGGTCGTGTTCCTCAACCTGGGCATGACGAGCATGAACCTGCCGCTCGACGTGGACGTCTACGACACCGTGGGCCTGGCCTCGCCGTTGGCCGCGCACACCGACCGCATGGAGGACGGGCGTATCGGGCACGACAAGTTCCTGCCGTACGACTGGGTCCTCGCGCGCACCGGGGTGGTCGAGGACCCGGTCAACTTCCCGCGGTGGATCGACGTGAACTGGGTCAACCAGGCCGAAGTGGCGCTCACGTGTCCCGCGACCGAGGCCCTCATCGACTCCTATTCCGGCCCGTTGACGCTGGAGAAGCGCTGGTCCAACCTGGTTAACGCATTTTCATTCGCCGAGTACCGGATCAACAGAATCCCTGCATACGAGGTGCAGAGGTGCGGGTTGCCCATGCCTGAGGAAGTGGAGAAGTACCAGGGCACTCGGTAGTGTGGCGCGTACTGTTGTCTCGAATCGATAACAGTAGGGGATCGATCAGGTCCCCGACCTGTAACACCTGTCCCAGAATGAGCGACAGTAACGATGTCGCAGTTCCGGTCCTCCCCTGGTGGGGCCGGTCCGATGGACGTCACCGATGCCCCGGATTCCCTGGGGGCACCAGGAACGAACAAAGGAACCCACGAATGTCCCAGACCACCCTCCGGCGCAAGTTCGCCGCCGGGCTCACCGCCCTGGCGACGGCTGCAGGCCTCGTCGTCGGCGCCCCGGCCCTCGTCGGCGCCCAGGCCACCGAGCAGGGCTCGTCGGCCAGCCTCGGTTCCGCCGGATCGGCAGGATCGGCCGGATCGGGCGATGCGCCGAACGCCGCCCCCGCGTTCCAGCCGGCCGCCGGCAACGAGAACCCGGTCGGTTTCCGGAACTGGCTGCGCCCCGGGTGCAGCTGGGATCCGGTCGCCTCGTGGGTCCAGCTGTGTGACGTCTGGTCGCCGGCGATGAACCGCCACATCAAGGTCCAGGTCCAGCCGGCCCGCTTCGGCGGCAACGCCGGGCTGTACCTCCTCGACGGCCTGCGCGCGCGGGACGACTGGAACGCGTGGACCCGCGACGCCCAGGCGCAGCGCATCTTCCTCCAGGACAACATCACCCTGGTCATGCCGGTCGGCGGCCAGGTCTCCTTCTACTCCGACTGGGATCGGCCCATCAACCTGGGCGGCAACCTCGTCGAGTACAAATACGAGACCTTCCTGACCCGCGAGCTGCCCGGGTACCTGAACGCCCACTTCGGTGTGCGCACGGACAACAACGCCATCGCCGGGCTGTCCATGGGCGGGTCCGCCGCAGCGATGCTCGCCGCCAAGCACCGCAACCAGTTCAAGCAGGTCTCAGTGTTCTCCGGCTACATGAACCCCACCGCGCCGGGCATGTACACGATGATCCCGCTGGCGATGTTCGACCAGTGCAAGTGCGACCCGTTCGCCATGTGGGGCCTGCCGGGCTCCCCGCGCTGGGGCGAGCACGACCCGCTGCTCAATGCGGACAAGCTGCGCGACATCCCGATGTACATCACCGCGGGTTCGGCCATCCCCGGCCAGTACGACCAGCCCTCCAGCCTGCAGGCGGTGTTCAACACCTTCAACGGCATCATCCTCGAGGGCCTGTCGCGCGGATCGACCATCGCGTTCCAGAACACCCTCAACGCCCGGCCCAACCAGGCCACGTTCGACTACCGCACCACCGGCATCCACGGGTGGGGCTACTGGAACGACGACCTGATCGCCGCCCGCTCGGCGCAGATCCTGCCCGTGATGAACGCTTTCGCGTGGTGATCACGACCGGTTAGCAGACGAATCGGGCTCCGCTCAGCGAGTCCTCACCCGTCACACCGGGGCCCGTGCGTAGATTCTCGTGCGGGGCCCCGGTCGCTTGCGTGACCACCGGGTTCGGCCGCGGGAGGGGAGCCCGCGGACGGACGGCGGATCAGGGCCTCGGGCAGAAGCTGTCCGGGTCGCGCTCGCGGCCCGTTCACCGAGACGTTCGGCGACGACGCGGCAAGGAAGAGAACCTCACATGGCGACCCCCAGCGCACACGCGAGCCCCCGCACCCGGTGGGCGTCCCTCCTGGCCGCCCCGCTCGTGGTGGGAATGGTGGGCTCGGGCCTCATCGTCCCTCCGGCTGCGGGCGCGCAGGAGACCCCGGTCCGGGTGACCCCGGCCCAGGAGACTCCCGCCCAGAGCTCCCCGGTCCAGGCCTCCCCGGCACAGACCGGTCCCGGCCAGGAGGACCCGGCCCGGGCGAACCCCGGGAACCGGGTGGACTCCCCCTCCCTGAGCGTGCCGACGACCCTCCCGACCGGAGTCCGCCTGGACAAGGTCGAGTGGAAGACGGCCAACCGGGTGGCACTGTGGGTGCAGTCCCCGGCCATGGAGCAGGCCATCCAGGTGCAACTCATGCTCCCGGCGCGGTGGAACGCCGAGCCGGAACGCACCTACCCCTCGCTGCTCCTGCTCGACGGCCTGCGGGCGCGCAACGACGCCAGCGGGTGGACCCTCGAGACCAAGATCTCCCAGTTCTTCGACGCCAAGAACGCGATCATCGTGCTCCCCGTCGGCGGCGAGTCGAGTTTCTACACGGACTGGGTCGCGGACGCCAACGGCTCGGCCTACCAGTGGGAGACGTTCCTCATGGAGGAGCTGCCGCCGCTACTGGCCCGCGACTGGCGGGTGAACGACAAGCACGGTGTGGCCGGACTGTCGATGGGCGGCACGGCCGCCATGATGCTCTCGCAGCGCTACCCGGACTACTTCCAGTTCGCGGCGAGCTACTCGGGCTTCCTCGACACCACGAGCTTCGGCATGCCCGAGGCCATCAAGGTGGCCATGCAGGACGCCGGCGGGTATCAGGCGGAGAGCATGTGGGGACCCCTCGGCTCGGCCAGGTGGCAGGAGCAGGACCCCAAGCTCCACGCGGACAAGCTCCGCGGCCAGAGCGTCTACGTCTCCGCGGGAAGCGGGAACACCGGTCCGTGGGATCAGCCGTCGGGGCTGCCGGACATCCCCACCAACTTCCCGGGCTACGGGCTCGAGCTGCTGTCGCGGATGACCACCCAGACCTTCGTCAACAAGGCCCGCGGGGCCGGCGTCGAGGTGACCGCAAACTTCCGGCCCTCGGGCACCCACACGTGGCCGTACTGGCAGTTCGAGATGATGCAGGCATGGCCCCAGTTCGCGGGCGCCGTCGAGATCGAGAACGTCGAGCCCCCGTGCGCGGCACAGGGCGAGATCGCCCGGGTCGCCGAGCGTCAGCCCGGTCTGGGCCCCTGTCTGACGGGCGAGTACGATGTCAAGGGCGGCAAGGCCACCGACTTCCGCTTCGGCCGCGTCTTCTGGTCGCAGCAGACGGGCGCGCACTCGGTCCTCGGGGCCATCGGCGCCGCCTACCAGGCCGAGGGTGGACCCGACGGCCCGCTGGGTCTGCCCACCTCCGGTGAGACCACCACGCCCGACGGCAGGGGCCGGTTCACCCAGTTCCAGAACGGGGTCATCTACTGGTCGCCGACCACCGGGGCGCACGCGATCCGCGGGGCGATCCGGTCGATGTGGCAGGAGCGCGGCGCCGAGCGCGGCGACCTCGGGTACCCGACCACCGACGAGGTCACCAACCCGAACAAGCCCGGCGTTGTCCAGGGATTCCAGGGCGGCACCGTCTACTGGTCCTCCGCCACTGGCCCCAGGGTCGTCGAGGGCGCCATCCTGAGCACCTACCGGGAGGCCGGCGCGGAGAACTCGGAACTCGGGTACCCGACGACCGACGAGATCTCCCTGACCACGCGTGGCGGCGCCTTCAGTCGCTTCCAGGGCGGGGCGATCTACTGGTCGCCGCGCACCGGTGCGCACGCCATCCCCCGCGGTCCGGTGTTCGACGCCTGGGGCACGGTCGACTACGAGCGTGGCCGGCTCGGCTATCCCACCAGCGCGCTGCGCACCACCCGGGACGGCCAGGTCATGGAGTTCGAGGGCGGCCGGATCACGGTGACCGGCGGCCGGGCGGAGATCTCGTGACGGCCAGGGCGGCGGCTCTCGGCGCGGCGCTCGTGGTGGCGGGCGGGATGCTCACCGCGTGCGGCGGAGG
>NZ_JAALEF010000009.1:0-3120 GCF_014145245.1 Dietzia sp. B44
TGCCGACCCGGTGTTCGTGGCCGAGGCCGACGAGTCCGACGGCTCACTGGTGCACTACGAGCCCGACGTGGTGATCCTGACCAACGCCGAGCCCGACCATCTCGACCACTTCGGCACCGCCGAGGCGTACTTCGAGGTCTTCGACACCTTCCTCGCCCGGATCCCGGACACCGGCGTCCTGGTGGTCTGCCTGGACGACGCGGGAGCGGCCGAGCGCGCGCGCCGGGCGGCGTCCGCGGGGGTGCGGGTGGTGGGGTACCGCACCACGGCCGGCCCCGCGACCGACCTGCCGGTGGTGGGTGAACTCGACGGGATCGAGGTCGACTCGGGCGGGACCCGGGCCGGGCTCACGTTGGACGGGCGGTCTCGTGGCGACCTCCACGTGGGGACCCCGGGCCGACACATGGCGCTCAACGCGCTCGCCGCTCTCCTGGCCGCCCGGGAGGTCGCCGGGGACGCCGGGATCGACGTCGACCACGTGCTGTCCGGTCTGTCCGGATTCGGGGGAGTGGGGCGTCGGTTCGAACCCAAGGGCACGGTCGCGGTCCAGGGTGGACTGGTGCGGGTGTTCGACGACTACGCGCACCATCCGACCGAGGTCAGGGCGGTCCTGAGCGCCGGGCGGGAGATCGTCGCCTCGGACGGTGGCCGCCTGATCGCGGTCTTCCAGCCCCACCTCTACTCCCGCACCCGCATCTTCGCCGAGGAGTTCGGGCGGGCGTTGTCCCTGGCCGACGAGGTGGTGGTGCTCGACGTGTACGGCGCGCGCGAGCAACCCGAGGAGGGCGTCGACGGCGGCCTCGTCACCCGCCACGTGAGCTCGCCGGCCCACCACGTCCCCGACCTCGACACCGCCCTGTCCACGGTGCTCGGGATCATCCGGCCGGACGACGTGGTCTTCACGCTCGGGGCCGGAGACATCACCACGCTCGGCCCGAGGATCGTCGCCGGGCCCGCGGGGAGCGGGACGGGGTCATGACGAGGCCGACGCCGTGAAGGGGGCTCAGCGGTGACCGACGAGCCACGCGACCACCCGACGGACCCGGCGGATCCGACGGACCCGCTGGACCAGGCGGCCTCGGACGACCCGGACCGGAGACTCGCCGCGGCGGCCGTCCGTAGCTCGGACGAGCGGGTGCGTCACTCCGACCCCGCGGTGCGGGCCACGCTGCGCAGGCGACGTCGCCGCACCAACCGCATCTATGTGGGGCTCGGTGTGGCGCTGGTCGTCCTCCTGGTGGGATACATCGCGCTGTACTTCCTGCCGGTGTTCTCCGTCCGGGAGGTCCGGGTCGTCGGGACCCGGACCATTCCCGTGGAGGCGGTGACCGAGCGCGCGGCGGTGTCCCCCGGGACCCCGCTGCTCCAGGTGGACACCCACGCGGTGGCGCGCCGCGTGGCGGGGATCCCGAGGGTGGACCAGGTCACGGTCACGCGGGACTACCCGTCGACCCTGCGGATCGAGCTGATCGAGCGCACCGCCCTGGTCGTGGTCGAGGTCGACGGCGCCCGGCACCTGGTGGACGGGCAGGGCATCGACTTCGGGCAGGGGGACCCGCCTCCCGGAACCCCCGAGCTCACCGTGGGGGACGGCGCACGCTCCGACCTGCCCGGGATCGTCCGGGACCTGTCGACGGTCTTCGCCGAGGTCCGGGGGACCGCGGGGCAGGAGATCGCGTCCGTCGAGGTGGAGAGTCCGGCGTCGATCGTCCTCACCCTCGTCGACGGGCGCACCGTGGAGTGGGGGGCCGCGGGTCGCGACCACGAGAAGGCGGTCGCCCTGCAGATGGTCCTCGAGCAACCCGGGCAGGTCTGGAACGTCTCCAATCCGGCGTTGCCGGCCTCACGGTAGACCGACACGCCCGCGAGCCTCGTGGACGTGCGGGGCCGGTGCCCCTACCGTGTGATCCGACGGCGGAAACCGCCTCTGACCAGCAACTTTAACCCTCAAGTAGAGGGTGAGAGTTAGGCGAGAGTCTTTCGTCGAGACAGCATGCAACCGAGCACGACACCCCCAAAGGAAGGCCGGGCCTCGATGAGCTCACCGCACAACTACCTCGCAGTCATCAAGGTCGTCGGAATCGGGGGCGGCGGTGTCAACGCCGTGAACAGGATGATCGACGAGGGCCTCAAGGGCGTCGAGTTCATCGCGGTGAACACCGATGCGCAGGCTCTGCTCATGTCCGACGCCGACGTCAAGCTCGACGTCGGTCGCGAACTCACCCGCGGCCTCGGTGCCGGCGCCGACCCGGAGGTCGGGCGCAAGGCGGCGGAGGACCACAAGGACGAGATCGAGGAGGTCCTCAAGGGCGCGGACATGGTCTTCGTCACGGCCGGGGAGGGCGGCGGTACCGGCACCGGTGGCGCGCCGGTCGTCGCGGCCATCGCGCGTAAGCTCGGCGCGCTCACCGTCGGCGTCGTAACCCGCCCGTTCTCCTTCGAGGGCAAGCGTCGCGGGGGACAGGCCGAGGCGGGGATCGAGGGCCTGCGCGAGGCCTGCGACACCCTGATCGTGATCCCCAACGACCGCCTGCTCCAGCTCGGGGACGCCGGCGTGTCCATGATGGAGGCCTTCAAGACCGCCGACGAGGTCCTCCTCAACGGCGTCCAGGGGATCACCGACCTCATCACCACCCCCGGCGTGATCAACGTCGACTTCGCCGACGTCAAGGGCGTCATGTCCGGGGCCGGCAGCGCGCTCATGGGGATCGGCTCCTCGCGGGGCGAGGGTCGGGCGTACAAGGCCGCGGAGGCCGCCATCAACTCGCCGCTCCTGGAGACCACGATGGAGGGCGCCAAGGGCGTACTCATGTCGATCGCCGGCGGCAGCGACCTGGGCCTGTTCGAGATCAACGAGGCCGCGACCCTCGTCCAGGAGGAGGCGCACCCCGACGCCAACATCATCTTCGGCACCGTCGTCGACGACTCGCTCGGCGACGAGGTGCGGGTGACCGTCATCGCCGCCGGGTTCGAGGGCGGCTCCCGGCAGTCCTCCGGTGCGGGTCAGTCGCGGCGCGGCCGCCACCACCTCGACGACGACGAGGTCCCCGGCGCCTCCGGCGACACCGGCGGTGCCTCCGGGCTCGGATCGACCCCTCTCGACGGCGGGCGTCGCGAGGA
>NZ_JAALEF010000112.1:0-15668 GCF_014145245.1 Dietzia sp. B44
CGGATCAGGCTCCGACACGGCACCGGACCCGCTGGTGGTGACGGCGGGCCGACCGGTCGCCCGGACTCGCGGTCCCCCGGCATACTGGGAAAGGATCTGCAGGCTCATGGGGGTACCTTATCGCCTCCGGTCTCCCCGCCTGCCCGCCGCTCCCGGGGTGCCGCCACCAGACCCGGCGATATCGGGCTGCGGGACCGCGGGGCGTGGCGGATACTGAGTCCATGCGTGCAGTCCGGATCTCAGAACACGGTGGCCCCGACGTCCTCGAGCCTGTCGAGCTGGAGACTCCCTCACCTGGTCCCGGGGAAGTGCTCGTCCGGACCACCTCCATCGGCGTCAACTACATCGACACCTACTTCCGGGAGGGCATCTATCAGACCGCGTTGCCGTATGTCCCCGGCAGCGAGGGCGCCGGGGTCGTCGACGCGCTGGGGGTGGGCACGCCCGACCTCGTGACCGGGGACCGGGTGGCATGGTGCCAGGTGCCCGGTTCCTACGCGCAGTACGTGGTCGCCCCGGCGGAGGCCCTGGTCGCCGTCCCCGACGAGGTGTCCGACGGCGTCGCGGCGTCGATGCTCCTCCAGGGGCTCACCGCGCACTACCTCATCACCGACACCCATCGTGCGCACGGCGGGGACGCGGTACTGATCACCGCCGGCGCCGGAGGGGTGGGGCAGCTCCTCATCCAGATGGCGGTGGCCCGTGGATACCGGGTCATCACCACCACCTCGACCGAGTCGAAGGCGCAGATCTGCAGGGGCCTGGGTGCGCACCACGTCCTGCTCTATCCGGAGGCGACGCCCGAGAGGATCCGCGAGCTGTCCGGTGGCGGTGTGGCGGTGGTGTTCGACGGAGTCGGGCGGGACACCTTCGACACCAGTCTGGCCTCGCTCGAGCGGCGCGGCACGCTGGTGCTGTTCGGGGCGGCGAGTGGCCCCGTGCCGCCGGTGGACCCGCAGCGGCTCAACGCGGCCGGATCGGTGTTCCTGACCCGGCCCAAGCTCGGCGACTTCATCGCGACCACCGAGGAGTACCGCGACCGTGCGGCCGAGGTGATGGAGGGGCTGGTCGACGGGTCGCTCGTCCTCGACGTCGGGGCGACCTTCGGACTCACCGACTCGGCGCAGGCGCACCGGGCGTTGCAGTCGCGGCGCACCACGGGGTCGATCACGCTCGACCCCTCCAGGTGACCGATCAGAACAGGGAGAACGCCGCCGACAGGGTCTCGAGACCGAGAACGGCGTCGATCGACAGGGCCACGAACACCGCGGCCAGGTAGTTGTTCGACAGGATGAACAGCTTGAGGGGCTTGACCTCGACACCTCGGCGCACACCGGCCTCGAGGCGGTGGGCCATGACGATGAACCACACACCGAAGCCGATCGCGCCCGCCGCGTAGATCCATCCCGCCGCCGGGATGAGCACGAAGGTGCACAGGACCGTGGCCCAGGTGTAGAGGGTGATGCGTCGGGTGACGCCCTCCGCCGACATGACCACCGGCAACATCGGTACCCCGGCGGCCTTGTAGTCCTCCTTGTACCGCATGGCCAGGGCCCAGGTGTGGGGCGGGGTCCAGAAGAAGATGATGAGGAACAGGACGATCGCCTGCCACCAGTTGCTCGGTTGACCCTCGGGCAGGTGGTCGGTGATGACCGCCCACGAGACGAGCACGGGCATACACCCGGCGGCGCCACCCCACACCACGTTCTGGGCGGTGCGGCGCTTGAGGATCATCGTGTAGACGAAGACGTAGAAGCAGATCGTCAGCAGGATGAACAGGGCGGCGAGCCAGCTCTGTGCCAGGAGTCCCAGCCACAGCATGCTGGCCGCGCCGAGCACCAGGCCGAAGACCAGCGCGGCCCGGGGGGTCACGGCGTGGCGGGCCAGCGGGCGCCGTTCGGTCCGCTTCATGACCTTGTCGATGTCGGCGTCGACGACCATGTTGAGGGTGTTGGCGCTGGCGGCGCCGAGCCAGCCACCCACCAGCGTCAACAGCACCAGGCCGAGGTGGACCTGCCCGCGGTCGGCCTGCAGCATCGCGGGGATGGCGGCCACCAGGAGCAACTCGATGACGCGCGGCTTGGTGAGGGCGATGTACGACATGACGACGTCGACTACGCGGGCGCGCCCGCTCGCCGGAGCCGGCCGCCCCGAGGACTCTGGAGGGGAGACGGACGGCCCCCCACTCCGGGTCGGGGTGGAATCGTGCACCGGAACTCCTCGCAGCAGATGTCAACGCACTACCCGGCCGATACTACGTCCCCCCTGCACGCTCCGCGAAAGAGCGGGGGCGGGGACGGTCCGACCCCGGGGGCGGGTGACCACTAAGGTGGTCCACGACATACGCGCGGATCCGCGCCGCACCCTCGACCCGGGAGAACCACAAGTGACCAGCGCGTCGGAGATCACCGAGCTCACCACCGCCCGCCACCCGTCCGACTGGACCGAACTGGACACCCGGGCGGTCGACACCGCTCGTGTCCTGGCCGCCGAGGCCGTGCAGAACTGCGGCAGCGGTCACCCGGGCACCGCCATGAGCCTGGCGCCCCTGGCCTACACGCTCTACCAGCGGGTGATGCGACATGACCCGTCGGACCCGAAGTGGGTGGGGCGTGACCGTTTCGTCCTGTCCTGCGGCCACTCCTCCCTCACCCAGTACGTCCAGCTCTACCTCGCCGGATTCGGGCTGGAGCTCGAGGATCTCAAGGCGCTGCGCACCTGGGGATCCAAGACCCCGGGTCATCCCGAGTGGAACCACACCGACGGGGTGGAGATCACCACCGGGCCGCTCGGCCAGGGGCTGGCGTCCGCGGTGGGTATGGCCATGGCCGCCCGGTACGAGCGGGGGCTGTTCGATCCGGAGGCACCCGCCGGGAAGAGCCCGTTCGACCACTTCATCTACGTCGTCGCCTCGGACGGGGACGTGCAGGAGGGCGTGACCGCCGAGGCCTGCTCGCTCGCGGGGACCCAGCAGCTCGGGAACCTCATCGCGGTCTACGACGACAACAAGATCTCGATCGAGGACGACACCCAGATCGCCTTCACCGAGGACGTGGCCGCCCGCTACGAGGCCTACGGCTGGCACGTCCAGACCGTCGACGGGGGTGAGGACATCGAGGCCATCGAGGGGGCGATCGCCGACGCGCGCGCCGTCACGGACAAGCCCTCGATGATCGTCCTTCGCACGGTGATCGCCTACCCCGCCCCCACCAAGATGAACACGGGGGCCTCGCACGGTTCGGCGCTCGGGCAGGCCGAGGTGGACGCGGTCAAGGAGGCGCTCGGCATGGGCGGCACCGAGCCGTTCACCGTCGACGACGAGGTGATCGCCCACACCCGCGCGGCCCGCGACCGTGGCGCCCGTGTCCACGCGCAGTGGAGCGACATGTTCCACGCGTGGGCCGAGGCCAACCCCGACGCGAAGAACCTCTTCGACCGCCTCTACTCCGGCCAGTTGCCGGAGGGCTGGGACGCCGGTCTGCCGACATGGGAGGCCGACCCCAAGGGCGTCGCCACCCGCAAGGCGTCCGCCAAGGCCATCCAGGCGCTCGCGGGGACCCTCCCCGAGCTGTGGGGTGGGTCCGCGGACCTGGCGGGGTCCAACAACACCCAGATCGAGGGGGCCGACTCCTTCGGTCCCCCGTCGATCTCGACCGGGATGTGGACGGCGTCACCGTACGGGCGCAACCTGCACTTCGGTGTTCGTGAGCACGCCATGGGCGCGATTCTCAACGGGATCGCCCTGCACGGTCCGACCAGGCCCTACGGCGGGACCTTCCTCATCTTCAGCGAGTACATGCGTCCGGCGGTCCGGCTCGCCGCCCTCCAGGGCAGCAACGCTTACTACGTGTGGACGCACGACTCGATCGGTCTCGGCGAGGACGGCCCCACCCACCAGCCGGTCGAGCAGCTCGCGGCACTGCGCGCCATCCCCGGCCTGGCCGTCCTGCGGCCGGCGGACGCCAACGAGACGGCGGCGGCGTGGCGCGCGATGCTCATGGCGCTCGACGGTCCCAAGGGGCTGTGCCTGACCCGCCAGGACATCCCCGTTCTGGAGGGCACGGCCGAGTCGGCGCGCGAGGGCGTCGAGCGCGGTGGCTACGTGCTGGCCGAGGCGTCGACCGGGTCCCCCGAGGTGATCCTGATGGGTACCGGTTCCGAGGTCCACCTGGCGGTCGAGGCTCGCGAGGTCCTCGAGGCCGAGGGCGTGCCGACCCGGGTGGTGTCGATGCCGTGTGTCGAGTTCTTCGACCAGCAGGATCCGGAGTACCGCGAGTCGGTCCTCCCCCGGTCGGTCCGCGCCCGGGTGAGTGTGGAGGCCGGGATCGCGATGCCGTGGTACCGCTTCCTCGGCGACGCGGGTCGGGCGGTGTCGCTGGAGCACTTCGGAGCGTCCGCCCCGTACCAGACCTTGTTCACCGAATTCGGAATCACCGGCGACGCCGTGGTCGCCGCGGCCCGCGACTCGCTCGCGGCCGTCAACGGGGAGGCATCATGACCAACGCCAATCTCGCCGCACTGAGCGCCGCCGGCGTCTCGGTCTGGCTCGACGACCTGTCCCGCCAGCTGCTCACCTCCGGCGAGCTCGAGGAGCGGATGTCCACCTACTCGGTCGTGGGAGTCACCACCAACCCCGCGATCTTCCAGGCCGCGCTGGGCGACTCGTCGGCCTACGAGTCCGCGCTCACCGAGGCCGTCCGCGCCGACAGGGATGTCGATTCCGTCGTCCGCGCGCTCACCACCGCGGACGTACGGGACGCCTGTGCGGTCCTGGCCGACGTGTTCGAGGCCACCGACGGCGTCGACGGACGCGTCTCACTCGAGGTCGATCCCCGGCTGGCGGACGACACGGAGGGGACGGTGGCCCAGGCCGTCGAGCTCGCCGCGGTCGTCGACCGGCCCAACCTCATGATCAAGATCCCGGCCACCTCGGCGGGGCTCCCCGCGATCACGGAGGTGATCGGGCGCGGCATCGACGTCAACGTGACCCTCATCTTCTCGGCCGACCAGTACCGCGCGGTCGCGGAGGCGTACCTGGCGGGACTCGAGAGGGCTGCGGAAGCCGGTCACGACCTCTCCCGCATCCATTCGGTGGCCTCGGTGTTCGTCAGCCGACTCGACACCGAGATCGACTCCCGCCTGCCGGGGGACTCCGACCTGCGTGGCAGGGCGGGGCTGGCCAACGCGCGGCTGTGTCAGGACGTCTACGACGAGGTCTACGACACCTCGGGTCGTTTCGGTGATCTCGCAGCCCGGGGGGCCCGCCCCCAGCGGCTGCTCTGGGCGTCCACCGGCGTCAAGGACCCCGCCTACCCCGACACCCTCTACGTGAGCGGTCTGGTCACCCACGGCACCGTCAACACCATGCCCTTCGCGACCATGGAGGCGTTCGCGGACCACGGCGTCCTCGAGGGCGACACGGTGCGGGGCACCGGTGAGGCCTCGCGGGAGACCCTCGAGGCGCTGCGTGCGGAGGGGATAGACCTCGACGAGGTCTTCACCCTGCTCGAGCAGCAGGGTGTGAGCAAGTTCGTCAGCGCGTGGGACGACCTGATCGCCACGGTGACCTCGCGGATCGACGAGATCCCCTCGGGGTCGTGACCGAACCGGCCAGTCGGCCCTTCCCGGCCGTCGGCGACCCCGTCGGCGGCCCGGAGGGCTCGGCCAACCCGCTCCGCGATCCGCGGGACCGGCGGCTGCCACGGATCGCGGGCCCGTCCGGGCTCGTCATCTTCGGCGTCACCGGTGACCTCTCCAAGAAGAAGCTCATCCCCGCGATCTACGACCTCGCGAACCGTGGTCTGCTCCCCCCGGGCTTCTCCCTCATCGGCTTCGGTCGACGCCGGTGGACCCACTCCGAGTTCGCCGGGTTCGCGCGTGAACACGCCCGGGAACGGTGTCGTACCCCGTTCCGTGAGGACGTCTGGGAGCAACTGGAGGCGGGACTGCGGTTCGTCACCGGGACCTTCGACGACGACGAGGGCTTCGACCACCTGGCGGAGCAGCTGACGGCTCTGGAGGTCGACCGGGGCACGGCCGGGAACTACGCGTTCTACCTGTCCGTCCCCCCGGACGACTTCCCCACGGTCTGTCGGCACCTCGACCGGACCGGATGCACCAGGGCGGTCGACGGATCGTGGCGCCGCGTGGTGATCGAGAAGCCCTTCGGTCACGATCTGGCGAGTGCCCGCGAGCTCAACGCCGTGGTGGGTGCCGTCTTCCCCGAGGACTCGGTGTTCCGCATCGA
Source organism: Dietzia sp. B44 (assembly GCF_014145245.1). Taxonomy (NCBI): domain Bacteria; kingdom Bacillati; phylum Actinomycetota; class Actinomycetes; order Mycobacteriales; family Dietziaceae; genus Dietzia; species Dietzia sp. B44. Next base: position 6,248 of record NZ_JAALEF010000112.1, read on the forward strand.
CCACTACCTGGGCAAGGAGACGGTCCAGAACATCCTCGCCCTGCGCTTCGCCAACCAACTCTTCGAGCCGGTGTGGAACGCCAATCACGTCGACCACGTGCAGATCACCATGGCCGAGGACATCGGTCTGGGCGGCCGCGCCGGCTACTACGACGGCATCGGGGCGGCGCGCGACGTCATCCAGAACCACCTCATCCAGCTCATGGCCCTGGTGGCGATGGAGGAACCCACGGACTTCTCGGCCGCCGCGCTGCGGGCGGAGAAGACCAAGGTCCTCGAGTCCACCTCACTGGCGCTGCCGATCTCCGAGACCGCGGCCCGGGGTCAGTACTCCGGTGGGTGGCAGGGGTCCGAGCAGGTCGTGGGGCTCAAGGACGAGGACGGATACGACCCGTCCTCCACCACCGAGACCTACGCCGCGATCACCCTCGAGGTCCACAACCGACGCTGGGCCGGGGTCCCGTTCTACCTGCGCACCGGCAAACGGCTGGGCCGTCGTGTCACCGAGATCGCGGTGGTCTTCCGACGCGCGCCGCACCTGCCCTTCGACGCGACCATGACCCAGGAACTGGGTCAGAACGCCCTGGTGATCCGCGTCCAGCCGGACGAGGGCGTCACGCTGCGGTTCGGGTCCAAGGTGCCCGGGACCGCGATGGAGGTCCGCGACGTCAACATGGACTTCGCCTACGGCGAGGCGTTCACCGAGTCCTCGCCCGAGGCCTACGAGCGGTTGATCCTCGACGTCTTGCTCGGCGAGCCGTCACTCTTCCCCGTCTCGCGCGAGGTGGAGTTGAGCTGGATGTTGCTCGATCCCGTCCTCGACGAGTGGTCGGCCGGCGGCACCCCGGAGCAGTACCAGGCCGGGACGTGGGGCCCGCGTGGTGCCGACGAGATCCTGACCCGCAGTGGCCGCGCATGGAGGCGACCGTGATCATCGACCTGCCCGACACCTCGACCCGCGAGATCTCCAAGAAGCTCGTGCAGATCCGCGAGGACGCGGGCCTGAGCACCATCGGCCGGGTGCTCACGCTGATCGTCCTCACCGACCACGTCCGCGGCAGCGAATCCGCGATCGAGGCGGCCAACGAGGCCAGCCGGGAGCACCCGTGCCGCGTGATCGTGGTGATCCGCGGCAACCGTGCCAGGGCCGACCGGCTCGACGGTCAGATCCGGGTCGGTGGCGACGCGGGAGCGGCCGAGGTCGTGGTCCTGCGGACCTCGGGGGCGATGGCGTCGCAGTCCGCCTCGTTGGTCACCCCGCTGCTCCTCCCCGACACCCCTCTCGCGGTGTGGTGGCCCAGGCATTCGCCGACACTGCTGTCCGAGGACAAGGTGGGCCGACTCGCGCGTCGCCGGATCGTGGACTCCGACGCCGAGGGCCACCCCACGGACGCACTGGCCAAGCGGGCGGCCGGATACTCCCCGGGTGACACCGATCTCGCCTGGGCCCGGGTCACGCACTGGCGTTCCCTGCTGGCGGCCACGCTGGACCGGCCGCCGTTCGAGACGATCACGGGCGCCACGGTGTGCGGCCCCGAACGGGCCGCGTCCGTGGACCTCGCCGGTGGGTGGCTCGCCTCCCGTCTCGGGATCGACGTCCATCGCGCGGTGGGGCCGAGGATGGTCGTCCTGGAGCGTGCCTCCGGATCGATCGTCATCGAGCAGGTGAGCCCCACCTCCGCGGAGCTGCGGATCACCGGTCACTCCCCCACACGGGTGACGTTGGTGAAACGGAGCGTGGCGGACTGCCTCGCCGAGGAGCTGCGCCGCATGGACACGGACGGTGTGTACGCCGACGCACTCGCGAACCACGATCGTGTGATCTACACCTCGGCCTCCGTCCGCTGAGCGGGGCCGCCCACGTACCGGACGACCGAGACCCGACACCACAGGAGGACCGATGTCCCACATCCGTCATCTCGTCCACGCCGACCCCGACGCGCTCGCCACCGCGGCCGCCCGGGACGCGGTGGAGCATCTGACCGAGCGGATCGCCGCCGCCGGACGGGCGAGTCTGTCGCTGACCGGGGGCTCGGTGGGGGTCAAGACCGCCGCCGCGCTCGCCGACTCGACCGTGGAATGGGAGAAGGTCACGATCTTCTTCGGCGACGAACGCTTCGTTCCCGCCGATCACCCGGAACGCAACGACGGCCAGCTGGACGAGGCACTGCTCGACTCCCTGGGGGACCGTCCGACAGTGCATCGCTGGCCCGCGAGAACCGGGCAGGACAGCGATGTCGACTCCGCCGCCGAGCGCTTCCTCGAGTCGTTGACGATCCCCGCCGGGGACGATCCGATCTTCGACGTGACCATCCTCGGGATGGGCCCGGAGGGCCACATCGACTCGATCTTCCCGCACACCCCCGCGGTCGCCGAGACGGATCGGCTGGTCGTGGGGGTCCGCGACTGCCCCAAGCCGCCACCGGAGCGGCTGACGTTCACCCTCCCGGCGGTTCGTCGCTCGCGGCACATCCTGGTGGTGGCCGCGGGTGAGGGCAAGGCGGAGGCGGTCGCGGAGGGAATCGGCGGGGCCTCGCCGTCGGAGTGGCCGGTGGCCGGTGCCGTGGGCACCGAGTCCACGACCTACCACCTCGACGTGGGCGCGGCATCCGCTCTGGGCTGACCCGGTACCGACGACGACGGGGTGCGCTCCTCCTCGCGGAGGAGCACACCCCGTGTGGACCCGCCGCGCGGCGCGACGGTCAGGCGATCAGCCGAAGCGCACCAGGAGTCCGACGGCGACGATGGCGATGAGCCACAGGATGGCGACCACCACGGTCACCCGGTCGAGGTTGCGCTCCACGACGCTGGACCCGGAGAGGCTGGACTGGACACCACCGCCGAACAGTGAGGACAGTCCGCCCCCCTTACCGCGGTGCAGCAGGATGAACAGCATCAACAGCAGGCTGGTGGCGACGAGGAAGATGTCCAGGGCGAGCTTCATGTACGGATCGGGCCTTACGTCGGGTCGGGGTGGTCGGAGGACGACTGGTCCAGACTACCCGGTGAGGTCGTCGAGGCGAATCCCGGCGCGCCCGCCCGTGTCGGGGCGGCCACGCCGGGCCTGTCGACTCAGGGCAGCGGACCGCCGGCGGCGATGGCCGAGAGCTGGGCGAACTCGTCGGGCTTGAGCGAGGACCCGCCCACGAGGCCGCCGTCGACGTCGGGCTGCTCGAGCAGTTCACCGACGGTGGAGGAGTTGACACTCCCGCCGTACAGGACCCGCATCCGGTCTGCGATCTCGGGGCCGGCCAGCTCGGTGAGGGCCCCGCGGATGGCCGCGCAGACCTCCTGCGCATCCGCTGCGGAGGCGGTCTTCCCCGTGCCGATGGCCCACACGGGCTCATAGGCGATCACGGTGGAGGCCAGCTGTTCCTCGTCCAGGCCCGCGAGTGACCCCTTGAGCTGCTCGACGACGACGCCCACGTGGTCACCGGCCTCCCGGGTCTCGAGCTTCTCCCCCACGCAGACGATCGGGCTGAGGCCGTGCTTGTGGCACGCTGCGGCCTTGGCGGCGACCAGCTCGTCGGTCTCCGAGTGGTACTCGCGGCGCTCGGAGTGCCCGACCACGACATAGGTACACCCCAGTTTGGCGAGCATCCCCGCCGAGATCTCACCGGTGTACGCACCCGACTCGTGGACCGACACGTCCTGTGCGCCGTAGGCGAAGCCGAGCTTGTCCCCCTCGATCACGATCTGGACACCGCGGATGTCGGTGTACGGAGGGATGAACGCCACCTCCACTTTCTCGAGATACTTCTCGGGCAGTGCGAAGGCCACCTTCTGCACGAGTGCGATCGCCTCGAGGTGGTTGAGGTTCATCTTCCAGTTGCCGGCGATGAGGGGGGTGCGTGCCATGTCGTCTCCTGTGGGTTGGCGCGTGCGGATCAGTTGGTGCGTTCGAGGGCGGTGACCCCCGGGAGTTCCTTGCCCTCGAGGTACTCGAGAGAGGCTCCGCCGCCGGTCGAGATGTGCGAGAAGTTCTCCTCGCCGAGCCCGAGCGTCCGGACGGCCGCCGCGGAGTCGCCGCCGCCCACCACGGAGAACGCGCCGTTGCGGGTGGCCGTGATGATCGCCTCGGCGACGCCACGGGTACCGGCCGAGAACGCCTCGAACTCGAACACGCCCATCGGGCCGTTCCAGAAGACCGTCTTGGCGGCGGACAGCTTCTCGGTGAACAGCGCCACCGACTCTGGGCCGATGTCGAGTCCCATCCTGCCGTCCGGAATCGCGTCGGCCGGCACCGTGGTGTGCGCCGCGTCGGCGGCGAACCCGTCGGCCGCCACCACGTCCACGGGCAGGGTGATCACGTCGCCGAACTTGTCGAGCAGGTCCTTGCAGGTGGCGATCATCTCCTCCTGCAGGAGCGAGGACCCGACGCCGTGGCCCTGTGCGGCGAGGAAGGTGAAGCACATACCGCCGCCGATGACCAGGGTGTCGACCTTGGGGGCGAGGGCCTCGATCACGGCGAGCTTGTCCGAGACCTTGGAGCCGCCGAGCACCACGGCGTAGGGGCGCTCGGCGTCACCGGTCAGGCCGGCGAGGACCTCGACCTCACTCTGGACCAGGTCACCGGCGTAGGCGGGGAGCACCTCGGCGATGTCGCAGACCGAGGCCTGGGCGCGGTGGACCACACCGAACCCGTTGGATACGAATGCGCCGTCCTCCCCCACGAGGCTCGCCAACTCGGCGGCCAGAGCGGCACGCTCGGCGGGATCCTTGCTGGTCTCACGGGGGTCGAAGCGGATGTTCTCGACCAACAGCACGTCGCCGTCGGTCAGTCCGTTGGCGCGCTCACGGGCATCCGGCCCCACCACGTCGCCCGCCAGTTGCACGTACCGGCCCAGCTCGTCCCCCAGCTTCTCCGCCACGGGGGCCAACGAGAACGCGGGATCGGCGGCGCCCTTCGGCCGGCCCAGGTGCGCCGTGATCACCAGTGCGGCGCCGGCGTCGAGGAGGGCGTTGAGGGTGGGCAGCGAGGCCGTGATCCGACCGGAGTCGGTGATGGTCGATCCGTCGAGCGGGACGTTGAGGTCGCAGCGGACGAGGATCTTACGACCTTCGACGCCGGCGTCGAGCAGGTCCTGGAGTGTGCTCACTGCCATGGGGTGGGGCTCCTGTCGGGAGGACGGTGATGGTGTGGTCCGGGTGGTGTGGTCCGGGTGGTGTAACTCGGAAGCGGCGGTACGGGTGATGTACCTCGGGCCCGGCCGGGACGCTCTGGGCGTTCCCGGACCGGGCCCGGTGTGATGCGGGGTCGTCAGGCCCTGGGGGCTCTTACAGCGACTTGCCGACCAGGCCGATGATGTCGGCGAGGCGGTTGGAGTAGCCCCACTCGTTGTCGTACCAGGAGGCGATCTTGATCTGGCCGTCGATGGCCTTGGTCAGCGGCGCGTCGAAGATCGAGGAGTGCGGGTCGCCGACGATGTCGGAGGAGACGATGGGATCCTCGGTGTACTTGAGGATGCCCTTCATGGGGCCCTCGGCGGCGGCCCTGATCGCGGCGTTGACCTCGTCGACGGAGGCCTTCTTCTCGAGCTCGACCGTGAGGTCGGTGAGCGAGCCGGTGGGCAGCGGGACGCGCACGGCGTAGCCGTCGAACTTGCCCTTGAGCTCGGGCAGGACCAGGGCGACCGCCTTGGCCGCACCGGTGGAGGTGGGCACCATGTTGATGCCGGCGGCGCGGGCGCGGCGCATGTCGCTGTGGGGCGCGTCCTGGAGGTTCTGATCCTGGGTGTAGGCGTGGATCGTGGTCATGAGGCCCTTGATGATCCCGAACTCGTCGGAGAGGACCTTGGCGACCGGCGCGAGGCAGTTGGTGGTGCAGGAGGCGTTGGAGATGATCGTCTGCGAGCCGTCGTACTCGTGGTCGTTGACCCCCATGACGATGGTGATGTCCTCGTTTTTGGCCGGCGCCGAGATGATGACCTTCTTGGCGCCACCCTCGAGGTGGCCCTTGGCCTTCTCCGCATCGGTGAAGATGCCGGTGGACTCGACGACGACGTCGACGCCGTAGTCACCCCACGGCACGGACGCGGGGCCCTCCTTGACCGCGAGGGCGCCGATCTTGGTGCCACCGACGGTGAGCGACGAGTCGTCGAACGTGACCTCCTTGCCCAGGCGGCCGAGGATCGAGTCGTACTTGAGCAGGTGAGCGAGCATGTCGTTCGTGGTGAGGTCGTTGACGGCCACGATCTCGATATCCGTCTTGCCCTCGGCCTTCAGTGCCTCCACCGCGCGGTAGAAGTTGCGGCCGATACGTCCGAATCCGTTGATGCCTACGCGCACGGTCACGTGATGTCTCCTTATAGGTGGTGCGAGAAAGAACCCCTGAGGGCGGGGTGGTGCCCGGGGACGTGACCCAGACTACCCGCCCCATGTGGGGGCTGTGCAGGGTCCACAGGCCACGGATCAGTCTTCGTCGAGCATGTCCTCGGTCACGACGGACTCGGTGTCCGGGATGCCCAGATCGGCTGCTTTGCGGTCCGCCATCGACAGCAGTCGGCGGATCCGTCCGGCCACCGCGTCCTTGGTCATGGGTGGGTCGGCGAGCTGGCCCAGTTCCTCGAGCGAGGACTGACGGTGTTGGACGCGCAGCTCTCCCGCGGCCAACAGGTGGTCCGGGACGTCCTCGGCGAGGATCTCGAGCGCGCGCTGGACGCGGGCGGCCGCGGCGACCGCGGCTCGGGCCGATCTGCGGAGATTCGCGTCGTCGAAGTTGGCGAGCCGGTTGGCGGTCGCCCGGACCTCCCCGCGGGACCGTCGCTCCTCCCAGATGTCCCTGGTGGCGGAGGCGCCCATCCGGGCGAGGAGGATCCCGATGGCCTCCCCGTCCCGGATCACCACCCGGTCGCCGCCACGGACCTCGCGGGCCTTCGCGGTGACCCCGAGCCGACGTGCGGCCCCCACCAGGGCCATCGCCGCCTCGGCGCCCGGAGCGGTCACCTCCAGGGCCGACGACCGTCCGGGTTTGGTGAGGGAACCGTGGGCGAGGAACGCCCCCCGCCACGACGCCTCCGCGGCCGCGACGGACCCGCCGACCACCGCGGCGGGCAAACCCCGGACCGTGCGACCGGCGCTGTCGACCAGGCCGAGTTGGCGGGTCAGGTCCGCACCCCGGTCGATCACCCGCAGAACGAACTTCCGGGCCGGCTTCCCCCCGGATCCCCCGATCGGGTGGATCTCGCAGGGGACCGAGAACAGCGAGTCGAGTTCCCCGGACAGGCGATCGGCGATCTCCCCCGAATCGACCTCCGCCTCGATCACCAGGCGTCCCGAGAGGACCTGGAGGGTGCCCGCGAACCGCAGGAGCGAGGCGATCTCCGCCTTCCTGGTCTCGGAGTTGCCCACCGGGACCCTCACCAGTTCGGACTTGACCTGTGCGGTCAGTGACACGCCCTGCTCCTTCGTTCTCCGGTCATTCATCGGCCCCCGCCGTCACCGTGGCGGCGAGCGCCCGGGCGAGTAGTGCAGGGTCGTGTACGGGTCTCATCGTCCCATCCGGTGCCGTCCTGGCGATGTCCGCCACCATGACCCGCGCGCCGAGGCCCGCCGCGGCGCGGTCGAGGTGCTCGCGCTCGGTCCCGCTGAGCGGCATCCGCGGGTCCACCAGGACGACGTCGACGTCGACCTCGGGCGCATGTTGGCGCAGGACGTGGAGGTGCTGTTCGGCGGAGAACCCGGCGGTCTCCCCGTGCTGCGGCGCCAGGTTGAGGACGAGCGCCCGGGTCGCGGCCGTGCGGGCCAGAGCGGACGCGATCTCGGGCACCAGCACGTTCGGGATGACGCTCGTGAACCACGATCCCGGCCCCAGGACGACCATGTCCGCGGCCTCGATGGCCTCGACGACGCCCTCCGCCACCGGCGGGTCGGCGGGGATGAGGCGTACCCGCCGCACGCTGCCGGGGGTGGTGGCCACCGCGACCTGGCCGATGATCGTGCGCACGACCCGGGGGTCGGCTTCCAGGCCGACGACCTCCGCGGCGATGTCGAGGGCGACCGGAGACATGGGGAGCACGCGCCCGGTCACCCCGAGCATCGACCCGACGGCGTCGAGCGCCTTGACGGGATCGCCGAGGAGTTCCCAGAACCCCGCGTAGACGAGGTTTCCCACGGCGTGGCCCGCCAGAGCCCCGGTTCCGCCGTAGCGGTGCTGGAACAGGCTGGTCAGCTGCTCGTGCTCGTCGTCGTCGGCGGCGAGTGCGCACAGTGCCATCCGGAGGTCCCCGGGGGGCAGGATGTCGAGTTCGCGCCGGAGACGCCCGGAGGAACCGCCGTCGTCGGCGACGGTCACCACCGCGGTCACGTGGTCGGCCACCATCCGTCCGGCGCGCAGGGTCGCCGACAACCCGTGTCCTCCGCCGAGGGCGACGAGTGATCCCATCCGGTCGGATCCGTCGACCGTGGCCTGGCCGGTCATGCGATCACTCTCGTCCGAGGTCACGGTGCCGGACGTGGACGTCGACGGAGTCGAGGCCGGCGAGCCGCCCGGCCAGTGACTCGGAGATCGCCACGCTCCGGTGTTTTCCGCCGGTGCACCCGACCGCGATGGTCATGTACCGCTTGCCCTCACGCCGGTACCCGGTCATCGCGAGACCGATCATCGTCACCCCGGCGCGGAGATACTCCTCGATGGACTCGTCCGCCAGCACGTAGTCCTGGACGGGCTTCTCGCGTCCGGTGTGCGCCTGCAACTCCGGGATCCAGTGCGGGTTGGGCAGGAACCGCATGTCGAGCAGCATGTCCACATCCACCGGTACCCCGTACTTGAAGCCGAAGGACTCGACGGTGAGGTGGAAGTCGAACCCCAGGTCACCGAACGGCTTCTCGAGCCGGTGCCGCAGGTCGTGGACGCTCAGCGCGGTGGTGTCGACCACGACGTCGGCGCGGCCGCGGATCCCCTCCAGCACCTTGCGTTCCCGCTGGATACCGTCGATCAGGCCGTCACCCGACTGAAGGGGGTGGGACCGCCTGACGTTGTTGAAGCGTTTGACCAGGGCTTCGTCGGAGGCGTCCAGGAACAGGATCCTCGCCTGCGGGCGTCCGTCGAAGCGCCCCAGCAGTTCGCCGATGTGCTCGTCGAACCCCAGGCTGCGGACGTCCGCCACGATCGCGAACCTCCGGGGTTCCTCCTCCGTCTCGCCGAGCCGATCCACCAGTTCCCCGATGAACTTCAGCGGGAGGTTGTCCACGACGTACCAGCCGAACTCCTCGAGCACCTTCGACGCCGTGCCCTTGCCCGCACCGGACATCCCGCAGATGAGCAGGAGTTCGCGGCTCTCATCGTTCATGTCCATGGTTCACCTCGAGTCGCTCGTTCCGCCATCGCCGACCGCACGGTCCGAGTCTCCCACGCCGGCGCCGGACCCGTCCGGACCCGGTGTGTCGGCGGGCGCCGCGTCCACCGCCGCGTCCGCCGCCG